>JAFQZI010000109.1 GCA_017406005.1 Oscillospiraceae bacterium
ATACAGAGACAAAGGTGAAATGTGAAGGCGTTTTCACCAAGTATGCAGCCGAAGGCTATGCGCCTGAATGCTGGATCTGGCAGCAGGGTTATACACATCCGGAGGAAAATGTTTCCACTGCTTTGCGCGATTCCTGCAACTACTTCTTCTACACCTGCGGCAATGAGCTTGGCGTTGACCTGCTGGGGCAGTATGCGCATAAGCTTGGCCTCGGTTCTGCTACCGGCATTGAACTCGTGGAGACACTCGGCAACATGTCCAACCGTGAAAACCACTCTGATTATACCGGTACCGAGTGGCGTATCGGTGACACGCTGCAGGCAGCCATCGGCCAGTCCGACAGTATCTTTTCGCCGCTCCAGCTCGCGGAATATTGTGCGACCGTAGCCAACGGAGGTACGCGTCATTCTGCTTCGATTCTGAAGGCGATTCGAAACTATGACTACAGCGATAAGCTCTATGAGCGTGAAAGCACCGTAATGGCCACAATCAATAGTTACGATTTCAACTGGGCTGCCGTGCAGTATGGCATGCACGAAGTGCTGAACAGCCCCTGGACTGCGAACTATCCCTATTGGGTAGATTGCAGATGGACCTGCGCCGGTAAAACGGGCACGGCCCAGAAGGGCGAAGGCATAACCAATGACGGTATTTTCATCTGCTACGGGCCCTACAGAGATCCCGAAATTGCCATCTGCATCATCGTGGAACGCGGAGGCGCGGGAGCAAATACGCAGTTTATGGCCCGTGAAATCATGGATGTTTATATCAACATCCGGTCCTATTCCGATTCTTCCGAAGCAGAGATGACACTCCTTCGGTAAAAAGAAACGAAGAATATTCAAGAAGCACTTTAATGAAATGGAGAGATAGAGAATGAACATTGCTTTAATGGCTCATGACAGGAAAAAAGAACTGATGACACAGTTCTGCATTGCCTACTGCGGGATTCTCGCTGAGCACAGGCTTTGTGCGACGCATGTTACCGGTAAGCTGGTCTCGGATGCTACCGGCCTGCCGATTACGCTCTACATGCATGCTAGTGAAGGCGGAGCCCAGCAGATTGCGGCGAGGCTCGCTTTCAACGAGATTGACCTTGTTATCTTCTTCTGTGATCCGTCGAATCCGAAAGGTTTTGACGATATCAACAGGATCGAGCGTCTCTGTGATACGTATCAGATTCCGTTTGCCACCAATGCGGCAACGGCAGAGGTTCTCGTGCAGGGCCTGAGACGCGGTGATCTTGACTGGCGTAATATCGTCAATCCGCCTTACAAGCCGAGAACCAAAACCTGAGATAAAGGAAAAGAAAAATGGCAAAAGTAACACCGCGTACGCTTTCCGGTTTTATGGAGCTGCTTCCGGCAGACCAGATGAAAATGGAGCGCATGATTGCAGTGCTCCGGGATACCTATTCCGTTTACGGTTTCACGCCGCTTGATACTCCTGTGATCGAGTCGGCTGAAGTCCTGCTCGCCAAGGGCGGGGGAGAGACCGAAAAGCAGATTTACCGTTTTACAAAGGGTGACAGTGATCTTGCTCTGCGTTTTGACCTTACGGTACCTCTGGCAAAATATGTAGCGGCCCATTACGGTGAGCTTGCGTTTCCTTTCCGCCGGTATCAGATCGGCAAGGTATATCGTGGAGAACGCGCCCAGAGAGGCCGGTTCCGGGAATTTTACCAGGCGGATATTGATGTCATAGGGGACGGTTCTCTTGACATCATGAATGAGGCGGAAATCCCTGCCATCATCTATAATACGTTCAGAACTTTAGGGTTTCGGCGCTTTAAAATCCATGTGAATAATCGCAAGATTCTCAATGGGTTCTACCGTATGAACGGGATGTCGGAAAAGGCGGGGGAGATCATGCGTACTGTCGACAAGCTCGATAAAATCGGGCCGGAAAAAGTACGCCTCCTGTTGATTGACGAAGTGAAGATGCTTCCATGCAAAGCCGAAAATGTGATGGACTTTATGGCGATCTCCGGCACCAACGACGAGGTGCTTGCCGCCCTTGCACGGTATCGCGGTATGGATGCTGTGTTTGACGAGGGGTTGGATGAGCTGATTGCAGTGTCGGCACATCTGAAAGAGTTCGGAGTCCCGGAAGAGAACTTTGCCATCGATCTCACCATTGCCCGCGGGTTGGATTATTACACCGGCACCGTTTATGAAACCATTATGACAGACCACCCGGAAATCGGTTCTGTATGTTCCGGCGGGCGTTATGATGATCTTGCCGGTTATTATACGGACAAAAAACTCCCCGGTGTCGGCATTTCTATCGGGCTTACAAGGCTGTTTTATGTGCTGCAGGAACAGAATCTGCTATCAGATGAGACGGTTTCTTCCCCGGCGGATGCCCTTGTCATCCCGATGACGGAAGAGCTCGGGCCGGCCATTACGGCTGCCACCGTGCTCCGCTCGGGGGGTGTACGCACACAGCTCTATGTGGAAAAGAAAAAGTTCAAAGCGAAAATGACGTATGCCGATCGGCAGAAGATCCCGTTTGTAGTGCTCCTGGGAGAGGATGAGATTCGGGAGAATCTCGTCTCCGTCAAGGATATGCAGACCGGAGAGCAGCGGAAAATGCCTGTCGAAGAGGCTGCGCTCATGATAAAAAATGCAATCGACGCAAGGAACAAAGCGCCAATTATTTGTGAATAAGAGGAAAAGAAAATGATGCAGAACAGAACACATACCTGTAATGAGCTTCGGCTGGAACATGTCGGGCAGAAGGTAAAGATTTCCGGCTGGATGGAAAATGTCCGCATGGTCGGCAGCAATTTTGCTTTTGTCGTCGTGCGGGATTTCTATGGTACGACACAGGTTGTCATTGAAAGCGAAGACCTGATCTCACAGGTGAAAGGGATCAACAAGGAATCCACCATCTCTGTGGAAGGCACGGTGCGTGCCCGTTCCAATCCCAATCCGAAGCAGGATACCGGTGAGATTGAAATCGTTCCGGAGAAGATCGAAGTTCTCGGCAGATGCCGCTACAACGAGCTTCCGTTCGAAATCAACCGCAGCCGCGAGGCAGACGAGCTCCAGCGTCTGAAATACCGTTACCTCGATCTGAGAAATCCGGCCGTGAAAAAGAATATCATTCTTCGCTGCAACGTCATTGCTGCAATCCGTAAAGCAATGATGGAGCACAACTTCCTCGAAATCACGACCCCGATTCTCACAGCTTCTTCTCCGGAAGGTGCTCGTGACTATCTTGTCCCCGCCAGAAAGCATCCGGGTAAGTTCTACGCTCTGCCGCAGGCTCCGCAGCAGTTCAAGCAGCTGCTCATGACTTCCGGTTTTGACCGCTATTTCCAGATCGCCCCCTGCTTCCGTGACGAAGATGCCCGTGGGGACCGTTCTCCCGGTGAGTTTTACCAGTTGGACATGGAAATGGCGTTTGCCACGCAGGAAGATGTTTTTGCCATTCTTGAGGACGTTCTTCCGCCGATCTTTGCGCAGTACGGCACTTACAACATTGCCTCCACGGCACCTTTCCGGAGAATCCCCTATCTCGAATCCATGGAGAAATACGGTTCTGATAAGCCGGATCTCCGTATTGACCTGATCGTACAGGATATCTCCGACCTCGTGCAGAATACGGAATTTGGTCCGTTCGCTCCCGGTAATGTCGTCAAGGCAGTTGCCGTGTCCGGCTGTGACCTCACCCGTAAGCATGTCGATAAGCTCTGCACCGATGTGGAAGTTCAGGCAGGCTTCAAACCATACTGGTTCAGGATGGACGAAAACGGAGAACTGGCAGGCGGTGTTGCGAAATTCCTCGGATCCTGCAAGGAAGCGCTCACCGAGCGTCTCGGTCTGACACCGGGTACGCTTGTTGCAGTAGCGGCGGGGAAGCATGATGATGCTGTGAAGACGGCCGGTGTCATGCGTAAGATGCTCGGCAATGCGTGCCCGGATCATATGGACAGGGAGCGCTATGAGTTCTGCTGGATTGTAGATTTCCCGATGTATGAAATCGGAGAAGAGAGCGGCGAACTTGAATTCTGCCACAACCCGTTCTCGATGCCTGCAGGAGGGCTTGAAGTTCTTCTGAAAGCAGAGCGGGGTGAAATCGATCCGCTGACCATCACCGCCGACCAGTATGACCTTGTCTGCAACGGTGTTGAACTTTCTTCCGGTGCAGTCCGGAACCATGACCCTGAAATTATGATCAAGGCCTTTGAAATGGTGCGCCTCGGAGAAGAGGACGTGAAGAAAAAGTTCCCTGCCATGTACAATGCATTCTGCTACGGGGCTCCTCCCCATGCAGGCATTGCCCCGGGAATCGACCGTATGGTAATGCTTCTCTCCGGTGAGGAGAGCATCCGTGAGGTTATTCCGTTCCCGATGAATAAGAATGCGACCGATGTGATGATGGGCGCGCCTTCCACTGTTGAGCAAAAACAGCTTGATGAGCTCCATATTGCTGTCACAGCCTGCGAAGAGGACTGACAGGTAATATTCAGTCCCATCCTTCCCCATAAACTGAGCTCGCGACGGAGCACTAAAATCGAGGAACAACGTTGTCTTCGCGAGCATCACGACGCGCGACCTGACGTGCGACGTTCCTTGCCTCGCATAGAATGCACTTGTTACGAAGCGACTGAACAGTTATCTTTCCTGTATATATCGCAAACCTCCGGGTTCCTTTTACGGTTCCCGGAGGTTTTCATTATACTGATCAAAAGAGCAGTAATGATTCTTTTATATTGTGTTGTAATAAGAATTCCGTTTTATCGCTTCGGATATAGCCGCATGAATATGCTACAGGATGCTCGTCAGGATCCCGGAATACACAGCTGATTTCCATTATAGCCTGTTCTGGCGTAAGCCTGAGCAGCTTGGCTATGGCAGGATCCAGATACGTCATACGGAGTACCTGATCAGCGGAGTTCAGGGAAATGGATGACCAGTTCAAAGCATCATAGAGAGAAAACAGACGAAGATCAATTTCATCAAGTCCGGGTAATTTGGCACAGGGGATGATTGTGTCCTTCAGGGCAAGTGGCTTATTTTCTCTCGTAAAAATACGGCGGATGTACCATACGGAGTCTTTCGGATCAATGTCCAGCAGCCAGGAATAATAGGGCCCCGCTTCACGAACAGCTTTGGTCAGTACGCGAGGCTCGGGAACAGCGATCAGTTCTTCCGTATTTGGCTGGAATCCGTCCTCTGTCCCCGGCTTTTTCGGTCCGCAGACAAAGATACCTTTCCCCTGAATACTGTTCAAAAGCCCTTCCTGGATTAGACCCTTCAATGCGAATCTGACAGAAAGGCGGTGCATGCCGTAGGCATCTGCGAGTTGATTTTCAGACGGGATGGCAGTCCCGGGAGGATAATCACCGTTTTCGATTTTCTTTCGGACTTCTTCCCGCAGCTGTATGTAGAGAGGAGGAGAGCAAGTTCTTCGGCTCATAGGTTCTTCTCCTTTTCCTGTTCCCAGTGCATGGAACTGACAAGCTCGAGCTTATCCGCTCTTCCAAGTGTACGGCAGTATTCGACGGGAGAACCATCAGCCTTGTTAATCTGGGTAACGATCTGGAAAACAGAGGCGCCGACAGGGAGATTTAACCAGGCGGCTTCTTCGGAAGAGACTTGTGTAAGGGAAATTTGCGCACTCCCGTGTTCAAGCTTCAAATGGCATTTTTCCTGAATGGTTTGTAAAAGGGAACCGTTTACCAGATCATGTTCCGTGAGTCCGGGCATCAGATTGGCGGGATAATAAGCGGAGTTTATCATGACAGGAGAATCGTCCAGAAGCCGGAGACAGGATAATTTGTAGAGATGTTCTCCTGGTTCACAATGAAAGATATGGGAGAGATGTTCGTCGCAGGCAACCGGAGTACAGGAGAGAAATCTTGTTTCGGGACGGAACCCACTGGCTGCCGCTGCATCGGAAAAGTTGCTGAGATTCTGTAAAGAGATGCGGAAACGATGTGTAATCCGGGTGCCGCTGCCCTGTACGGCCTTGAGTAATCCGGATGCCTCCAGACGGGCAATAGCACTTCGGAGAGTGGTGCGGTTAAAGCCCCATAAGCGGCACATTTCCCGTTCCGGAGGCAGACAGTCACCCGGCTGCAGATGATGTTCCAGTATATATGCTTTCAGTTGCTCCAGCGCAAGTTCGCGGGGGCGAGGTATATAGTGTTCCATGATAACCCACCCTTGAGAAAAGTGACCTTTCTCGCCTATTATAGTCTTCTTTTTTCGAGGACGCAAGAGTGGAGAAAAAGAAAACTTCCGGATTAATTTCCGGAAGTTAACTTGCGAAGTGCATTCAGGATCGGAGGTAATATCATGGAAAATACCACCGCGATCAGGACCCCGCTCACAATACGCAGCAGCACGGTTGGCAGCGTAGCTGCGAAAGGATATCCGATGATCAGGCTGTCAAGATACATAACCAGCGTATTGAGTGCAGTTACAAGCAGTGCCGTTGCGGTTGTGATCCACACAAGCTGCCGGCGGGACAGATCAAAACCATGCTTTTTCGCATACAGCCCGACGAGCAGTCCGCGGATGCCCGCAGGAAGGATCCAGAGCACTGTTGTTATACTCAGGCCGTATGTCAGCATTTGATTGAGGAAGCTCCCGATCAGGCCGACAGCCAGCCCGTCCAGCGGGCCGAGCAGCAGTGCGGCCACCAGAATCGGGAGGGAGTCAACCGAGATCTTCATGGAATTCCCGATACGGATGGACACAAAGCTGAGGCATACAAACATTGCTGAAAGCATTGCATCTGTTGCAATGCGGCGCGTGGTGTTATGCATGAAACACCTCCGTGAGGAAGAGGCAGAGAGTGCCTCCTTTTTATCTTCTGCGTCCCCGGCGGGAGAAGCTGCCGGTCGCGGCAAGAATTCCGACGACAGCCGCTACTGCAAGCACAGCGCCGCCTCCTATAATCAGGCCGATCGTCCCAAGGCTGCTGCGGCCCGTAACTTCAGGGGTGGGGGCCGGGGTCATCGTCGGCACAATAGTCGGTGCCGGGGTCGGAATCGGAGCGGGAGTCTGTGTAGGGGCAACAGTGGGATCCGGTGTCGGAACC
>JAFQZI010000110.1 GCA_017406005.1 Oscillospiraceae bacterium
CACATGAGAGCAGGCTGTTTTTAGCGTGCTCTGGTTGGTGTTGCGTCAATCTTTAATTCTATGTTATATTCTACCGTTTTTTACTTTCTGAGACTATAAATGGAGCTGCGCAAAAAAATGCTATTTTGCTACAGCTCCTTTTGCATACCCGTGAGTATATACGCATACCGGATACTATTGAAAACTTTGAAGTCATTTATCAATCAATTTCATCTCTACTGAAAATTTTGCTTGACTTCTTGCAAAATTTTCAGTAGCATAGCGCTATCCAAATTTGGAGGTTTTGTCTATGATCATCCGCACCCATTATATTGAACAAATCCGGCCATTTTTTGAAAGCGACCTGATTAAGGTAATTACGGGCATTCGCCGCTGCGGTAAATCTGTTATTCTCTCACAGATTGCTGAAGAATACCGTGCCGCAGGCAAGCCCGTCCTATACATAAACTTTGAAACTCTGGAATATTCTTCAGCTATACCTGACGCAGCTGCATTGGTCTCCCTCGTCAAGAAAAAACTGTCTGAATCACAGAAACTCTATGTATTCCTTGACGAGGTTCAACTTGTAGACGGATGGAATATCGCCTGCCGCTCACTCCGGCTGGAGAACCTATCCCTTTTCATTACCGGCAGCAACTCTAAATTACTGTCAAAGGAATTCACGAAAGAACTCAGTGGCAGATATGTTTCTTTCTGTGTGAGACCGTTTGTCTACAAGGAAATCTGTGACTACGCATCCCAACTTGGGAAAACATATTCTGTTTCCGATTATCTGGTCTACGGTGGTTTTCCCAAGGTGATCGAGATGCCCGACAAAGACTCCATAACACAATACCTGAATGATCTGAATCAAACCATTATTATTAACGATATCATGAATCGCTACAAAATCAGGAAAACCGAGCTCTTTAAGCGTTTGGTAAATTACGTCCTCATCTCTAATGCTCGAATCTTCAGTGCAAACTCTGTGAAGCATTATCTCGCATCGGAAAAACTCAACTGCTCCATCAACACCGTCATGAAGTATCTTTCTTATCTTGAAGAAGCTTATGTGATAAGGAAAGTCCCTCAATATTCCACAAGGTCGAAGCGTGAACTGGCTTTCTTCGCAAAAATCTATGATGAGGACGTTTCATTCAATACAATCCGTCAACGGAACGGACGATTTGACCTGACCCACAATCTTGAAAACATCGTTTTTAATGAACTCATATACATGGGCTATGAAGTATCCGTATTCACGAAGGGAAATCAGGAAATCGACTTTCTTGCCGGAAAAGGCGGTAAAGAATACCTGGTTCAGGTGGCCTATTCCATTGCTGAAGAAAGCACGTATGATCGGGAATTTTCTCTTTTCAATGTACTGGACCAGTCCAGAAAGAAGATTATTATCACTAACGACGATGTAAATTATTCGACCAGCACCGTTGAACACATCACGCTCAACAGGTTCCTCTCAATGACGAGTCTGGAAGGATAGCAAGCATTATACACTTTTCACAGCCCTGCGAAAATACGCAGGGCTGTTTCTGCGTTTGCCTCCATCGCTTTTTCCGCTGCCAAAGCAAGATCATGGAAAAAGACCACATCTTTTTCTGCGAGAAGATCCTTCACGGCGGCAGTGCCAGCTTTCGACATATAGCTGTAATAGTTGATCTTCCGGAGCCCATTGGCAATTCCGATGCGATAGTCTTCCGGGGAGACTCCGCTGCCACCATGCATAACGAGCGGAAGCCCTGTCCTTTCCGAAATGATTCTGACAAGATCCAGATCAAGAACCGGTTTGGATTTGTAAATACCATGGGCTGTACCGAAACTTGGAGCAAGAGCATTAATACCGGTCTCTTTACAGAACAGGACCGCCTCTTCCGGATCCGTATAGACGGGAGCTCCGGCATCCAGCCCGCCCTCTCGAGGCGGCATCGCTCCGAGCTCAGCTTCTACACCGCAATTCTCTCCCTTCACCAGGGAAACAACCTTCCTGGTATTGGCAAGGTTTTCTTCAAACGGGAGCGTACTGCCATCATACATTACGCCCGTAAAACCGAGTTCCAGCCCCCTCGCCACATACTCCAGATGCTCACAATGGTCCAGATGGGCACAGACCGGAACCCTTGCCGAGTTGGCAGCCTGTACCAGCACCGGGCCGATTTTTTCCAGTTTAGAAACATCTTCATGGATCTCCGCATGCATCAGAATCACCGGAACACTCAGCTTCTCCGCTGCGGTAACCACCGCGTTTACACATTCCATATTGGGAGTATTAAACGCCCCTACTGCACACTTTCTTTCCTCTGCCAGCTTCAATATCTCTATCAGACTTACAAGCACTTCTCTTTCCTCCCTGCTGAAATCTCAATGATGTGATTTGCTCTGTCGTCTCCTACATATTCCCGGGATACACATACTTCAGCCTCTTCCGCGCAACATCAACCAGGCGGAGTATCGTGGATCTGTCCGTTGGCTGTTTTTCTCTGAACCTGTATCGCGGGAAGAAACGGGTGATGTGCAAAGGGATTTCTTCCCCGTGCAGAAGAGAGGCGATCCATTGAACCATTGATTGGAGCTCTTCTTCAGAATCGTTCATTCCCGGAACGATCAGATTCGTCAGTTCAACATGGCAGCAAGCCGATGCCTTTTCAATAAATCTTTGTACGGTTTCCAGATCCCCTCCGAGAACAGTTTTGTAAATATCCTCCCGAAAACACTTCAGATCAATATTCAAGGCGTCAACAAACGGCAGAACTTCATCAGCAATTTCATCCTTTACGCAGCCGTTTGTCACCAGGACAACTTTCAGATCCTTCTCCTTCAGAAGTCTTGCAGTATCCAGCACAAACTCATACCCGATCAGAGGCTCGTTATAGGTAAATGCAACTCCGATATTTCCTTTGCTGCGGAGCTGTTCTGCCATATTTACCAGTGCTTCCGGTGAGATATAGTTCTCTGAGAGCATTTCTCTCCCTGTCTGACAATATTCTTTGCCATCAGACATCGAGATTTCCCAGTTCTGGCAAAACGGGCAGTTCAGATTGCAGCCAAAACTGCCGAAAGAGAGAATCCAGCTCCCCGGGTAAAACCTTGCCAGGGGCTTCTTCTCAATCGGGTCAAGGGCAAGTGCAGTCGAAATCCCATAATTCAAAGGGATAACCATACCATTTCTTGTTCCTCTTGCCCTGCATCTGCCTGTTTTTCCTTCCGGAATGACACACCGGTGCGGACAGACCATACATATTGCCCTTGTCTCCTGTGCATCAGACATGACGAACTACCTCAAAGCGTTCCATCTGAAAGTTCTTCTCTGATTCCGAAAGTCCGGCTTTTCGCAGCGCAATGGAGAGCTGTTCCTCCACTGTGTCCACGCCATCCAGGTTCGGAAGCAGCAGCCCTCTCCGGAAGCCTTTGCTGACAATCACCCCGTATTTTTTCACGTCAAGATCATCTTTTGACGAAATCTTTTCCGGCTCGGAAAGAACATCAACACTGATCTCCAGAGCATCCAGTTCATTTGTCCGCACCGGACTGAACCTCGGATCTCTACTGGAAGCACTGACTGCGTTTTCCATGATTTCTTCTGCAATATTTGCACGCACCGGTTGAATTGTGCCAATACAGCCACGAAGCCTTCCATCCTTATGGAGGGAAACAAACACTCCTGCTCTTCGCTGAAGCATCTCATCCGGAAGATTAGCAGGGAGATCAGGCATTTTCCTGTCTCTGACCCACGAGCAGACGGTTGCACGGGCGAGAGTGACATATGCGTCTTCTTTCCGACGCTTTTCTTCCAGAATCCTGTTCTGGCGTTCCCGCCAGATCTCCAGACAACGTCTTGAACTGTCCTCCCCTGTCACCCGGAAAGTACAGACTCCATAACCGACTCCGAACGTTCCTTCATGGCTGAGCCGTTCCGTTTCAAGCCGCTTTCCATCCAATGCTCCCGCCATAATGCAGAAACTCCTGTGCCCGCACTCCGCCGCTTTTTCACAGAAGACCTCATCAAAGTCAAACAGTTCGTCGAACGCAGCTCTCCCCATCACATCCATAATACGCTCGTCATATTTCGGCCCCTCCTTCGTGAAACCATAAGGGCCTTCTTCCAGCAGCGTATGAGAAAGATCTCCGCTTCCGACTACCATAACACTCCTGTTTAAAGACTCCGCAGTGCGCTGAATCATCTGCCCCAGACGGTAATGATCCGTCAACGGCAGACCGGAAAGGCCGATGCGCACAAGGCGGTAATCCGTATAAAAACGGTTTATATAGTATAGCGGTATCATGGTTCCGTGATCGAGGCCGGGATTTCTCTCTCCCAGCGTACCGGTCGGAAAATCAGCACTATCGGCCATCTGCGCAAGTTTGGAAACAAAATCGCTGTCATAATTCACTTTGATTTTCACATGAGAAGCACGAAACTGCCCCATATCCCCCTGTGCTGTTTTGCCCGGAGAAATGTGAAAATAGTCTGCATACATGACGGAATGCGGAGATATCAGCACAATCGTTTCCGGCTTTAGCTCAGCAGCCAGCATTGCAGCTTTTTCATAAGCTTTTGCTGTTGCCTGAATCTTCGTCTCTTCGCCTCTGCCTATCTCCGGCAGGATAATCGGCGGATGCGGAACCATTATTGCTCCTGTTACTGCCACTTCTCTCAGCCTCCTCAATTCATTTACAGTGTATCATTTCTCATTCCGATATATGCGCAGAATGAGCCTATCTGTTTACAGTATTTGTAATTATAGGAGGCTGGCTTCCCGGTGTCAAGACAGCATATCACTCTCGTTTTTTCGGAACAACGTCTTCTTGTCAATCGTCCCTTCCAGTGATACTATACAGAAGGGTGAGACTGTTATGAAGAAAGATCTCAAAAGGCCGGAAAAAGGCACCCTCTATATATACGAGGATGCCTATGAAGAATTCAGGAAAGCATATGCAGCCGAATACTGCTACTGCGTTTATATCCTTACTTCTCCAGACGAAAAAGTTTATATCGGCTACTGCCGGGGAAACCCGATCAATCGGTGGCAGAACGGCAAAGGGTATCGGAAAAACAAAGATCTCTCCTCTGCCATCAATACATTCGGCTGGGAAAACTTTCAAAAGAAGATTTATCGGGAAGAGCTTAACGTTGATGAAGCAAGGGAATTGGAACGAATCCTGATCCTCACGTATGAAAGCTGGAAACCCGAGTACGGGTATAACCGCGTAAGACCGAAAGAGCACGAGGATCTCATGCATTATTCCGTCTATCAGCTGATCTTTCCGGATGACCATAAAATGTATGTCGGTTCCACGGGAGAGACTCTTGAAAAACGATGGGCCAACGGATACGGCTACCGGGAAAACCCGGAGCTGTACGAAGCTATTCAACGGGTCGGATGGGAAAATGTGATCAAAATCCGCTGTATCGAGAATATCCTTGAAACTTCAGCCAAGGCTTTTGAGGCCTTTCTGATCGAGGAAAACGACACGACAAACCCGGCAAAGGGCTATAACAAATCCAAAAGCGGAGACCGGGAGCATGGCTGGAAACGATCAGAAGAATCCATGACCAATACCCGAGCTGCCAACAAAGGAATCCGCCGGACAAAAGGACAAAAAGAACGCTACAAGAAATGCAAAGCGGATATCTCCTATCCGGTCCGGTGTGAGGAAACGCAGACGACTTACCTTTCGATACGAGAAGCTGCCCGCCAGCTCGGCATCCCCAAAACAACGCTTACACGATCTCTGAACGCCGGAAAGGAAGAATGCAAGGGATACCACCTGCGGCTCGTTACAGAATAATATAGTACAAATATCATGGTAATTTGATTTTGTCCTTGTAAAAAAGCGCTTAACGCTGCCTTTTTAGAGGAAATTGGAGGAGCTTTTCGGCTCCTCCGAAACAATTCTTATGCGGAAATCTGTGCGTATCGCTCAGACATCAGGATGTGGAGCATGTTCTTGTAGGGCTCCATCTCACCCTCCATGACCTGCGAGAAGATACGCGGGGTGCAGCCGGATACTAACGCAACGCCCTGCTCATTCATCTTTACCGGCTGCTGCTCGTTGCGGGACTGGACATTCCAGAATACCACCTGAGGCAAACGGTAACCGTAAGACGCATAGAGCTTCTTTGCCTGCTCAAAGTTGGTAAGCGATGCACCGCGGGCACAGGAGTCAAACTCCATGTCGGATACAATATACAGAACAGACGGGAGCTCCTTCTGCGGGAGATGATTCTGAACTGCAGCAGAAAGAATCAACTCAAAAACAGCCTGCAGGTTTGTATTGGCACACTCACTGAA
>JAFQZI010000111.1 GCA_017406005.1 Oscillospiraceae bacterium
CGTATCCGGAACGGCACTTTCCCCGACTGCTTCTTCCTGACGGGGCTGTGCATGATAGACAGGCTCAGGCGCGTGAAGGGGGAAAGAAGAGGAAGGAGAATTCAATTGATAATTGATAATTGAGAATTGAGAATTGTCCGCTGCGGCGGAGAGAGGAGGTTTTAATTCGCAATTCGCAATTCGCAATTCGCAATTTAAAACCTCTTCAGGCCCGGAGTTCTCTCCGATTTCCCGGTTCCACTCAGAACTAATGATAGTTCCGCTATTACTTTGCTCGGAAGGAGCAGTTGCTGCGTGCTTCTGTGTTTCCTTCCGAGCATCCTGACGCACGGGGAGCGTGAGGTGATCCTTGCCTCGCACTTCTCCGGACTCCCCGCGGGAGAACACCTCATCCAGATTCTCAGAACCGGCATTCAGCCGGTTTTCGGAGGCGAGGGCAAGGCGCACGGCCTGATACACAAAGTCAAAAATCCGTTTTTCCGACCCGAAGCGGATTTCCGTTTTCGCAGGATGGACATTGACATCCACGCTGCTGAAGGAGAGCGTCAGATAGAGGACGCAGGAGGGGTAGCGCCCGACCAGAAGCGTATTCCGGTAGGCCTGCTCCACCGCGGACTGCAGGAGGGAGGAGCGGATAAAGCGGCCGTTGACGAAGAAAAACTGGTGCGCCCGGTTGCCGCGCCCTTCGGCCGGAGAGGAGACAAATCCGTCCAGAGCAAGATCCTCCGAGGCACTGGAGCAGGAGAGCATGGAGGAAGCCTCCTCCCTCCCGAGGAGGGTATAGACACAGGAATCGATTTTGCCGTCGCCGGGGGAGAAGAACTCCTCTTTTTCGTCCCGGATCAGCCGCACGGAGACATCCGGGCGGCCGAGCGCACAGCGCAGCGCCGCCGTGATGCAGGCGGAGGCCTCGGACCGGTCTGACTTCAGGAACTTCAGGCGGGCGGGCGTGTTGAAAAAGAGGTCCCGGCAGATCATTGTGGTGCCTTCCGGGCAGCCGCAGGGGCCCATCTCCTCGATTTCCCCGGCATCCAGCAGAACGCGCGTTCCCTCTTCCGCTCCTTTCTGCCGTGTCAGCAGTTCCATGTGGGAGACCGAGGAAATGGCTGCGAGCGCCTCGCCGCGGAACCCCATCGTGCTGATGTGCTCGAGACCTGTTTCGTCCGAGAGCTTGGAGGTAGCATGACGGACGAAGGCGATGCCGGCATCTTCCGGCGCCATGCCGCAGCCGTCATCGGTGACGCGGATGTACGTCGCCCCGCCGTCGCGGATCTCGCAGACCACGTGGCGGGCTCCGGCGTCGAAGGAATTTTCCAGCAGCTCCTTGACAACGGAAGCCGGGCGCTCCACCACCTCACCCGCGGCAATCAGATCGGCAACATGAGGGGAGAGAATATTGATCACAGACATGCCTTCACCTCTTGTTCAGGGTTTTAATTCAGACCATCCCCTCCGGGCTCTCAACATACCGGGTATGACGCAACTGAATCATTACATTTTAAGAACATTATTATACTCTGTTTTTAATCCAAAAGCTATATAAAAAATAGAAATGGACAGGAATAAAAAAACTTGACGCACGGGAAAACGTACGTTATAATTCTTCTTAGAAAAGTAGAAGGAGCAGAAAAGATGAACGCAGTGAATGCAACCACCGCCAGACAGAATCTATATCAGCTGATTGCTGAGGTAAACAGAAGCAGCATACCGATTACCATTACCAACAATCGCGGGAAAAATGCAGTACTCCTGGGAGAAGATGACTGGAATGCGCTGCAGGAAACCATTTATCTGTGTTCTGTTCCTGGAATGATGGATAGTATCCTCTCAGAGGATGAACCGCTCTCCGAGCGGGAAATCTACCATCCGGATGAGGAATGGTAAATGTATCTTGTCAGCTTTTCCAAACAGGCGTCCAAAGACAAAACCCTTCTGAAGAAAGCCGGCCTGGAACAGAAAACAAAAGACCTGTTAAATCTCCTTCTCGTCAATCCATTCCAGAAGCCCCCGCCTTATGAGAAGCTTTTGGGCAATCTAGGCGGATACTATTCGCGCCGGATCAATCTCCAGCACCGCCTGGTTTATCGGGTTGATGATAATACAAATAAACTGAAAGACGCAGAAGGGAACGTCTACGAAGGAATTGTCTGTGTAAAAAGGATGTGGACACACTATGAATAAGATTGTTCGGCACACGGACATTTTTGTTCTCCTGATTGTGCTGCTGGGACAGATTTGCGTGCGTGCCGAAGGGCTCGGTCTTGACCGGCTGGAGATTCCCGGAGCATCCGGAAACGGAGGCATGGTACCGGATCACACCCGAAGGGGCCGTCAGTGCGGACGGATCACCCTGGCACGGGATGTTCAAGAAAGGGACAGAAGACAAAACTATTTTGAAACCGGAGAGACAGCATATTCCTCCAGCGCCGGTGATGTTTACCAGGAAAACCTGGGCCGGTTTCCGCCGAACTGCAGAAACTGCCAAACACGGCGCTGTTTATCTGGAAAGAGTATTATCTCGTGGCTGACCTGACAGGCCACATCTTTATGGATTCCGATGCCTTTTTCCTGCACGAGCCGGACAGCACCTGCTCCCTCGCATCCTGGCTCCGTGACGCGGTGAACGGAATCCTCCGCACCATCGTTTAAAAGTAAAAACGGCCCCTCTGGTGAAAATGGGTGAAAATGGAAAAAGCAGGGTGATTTTATCCCTGCTTTTTACCTAAAAAAGTTCTCAAAAATGGCTGCTTTTTTGAAAATCAGCCCATTTTCACCAAAATCACCATTCTCACCTTATAATTCGCATGACTATAATATCATAAAACCCTGAAGGAATTATACTGGACTGCTTTTCAGATAAAGGGTATCCGGGCTAATATCTATATCTCCCGGCCAGATGACGGTTCCGTAACCCGCCTGTGCAAGATAAAAGTTCTTCATAAGACTTTTATAAACCGGAATATCAAGTAATGGACGTACATCAAAAACCTTTTTTTCTCCATTTGTAAAGGTTAGGAACAACTGATAATCCTCGCCAGGTGTGACGGCTTTTACTCTTGGCAACATCTCTTCATACCCATAAATCATGGAAAACCTCCTATTTTAAAGGATCGATTCTGTAAGTATCTTCCTGATTAAAAGCAAGCATCCAGTTTGCTTTTAATTCTTCTTCATGCAGCAAAGCCCAAGCTTTGACGTAAGCAGCCTGTTTACGGGGAAAACTCCCAGATATTATTTCTCCATCTAAAGTAAATACAGCTTCATTTTCTCCATAAAAAGCATGAAAATGAGGCATTTTATGTTTGTCGGTATCTTTCCAATACATACGGATAACGATTCCATAAAACATACTAATCGTTGGCATATAATACTCCTGATTCCCGTATTTTCTGTACATAGAATAATAGATTTTGGAAGAAATTGCAACAGCGTTTTTCTTCTATACGTATCTGGAGAAAAGACCTCTCCTACGGGTAAACCAGGCCCCCGGGATAGAATATATTCGCTTCCTTTTTTATATTTTATAAATCAATCGGGCGACAGCCCATGTATAAAAAACCTGAACATTTGCGGGTAAGCAGGCAGAGCGGGGGAGAGGCCGTGTTGGAAACCCAACGGGTTTTCAATGAGGTGCCCCCGCCTGCCGTGCCTTTTGCCCGTCTCATCCGATACGCCCTCAGAAAAACAGGATGCCGATATGGCCGCGCCTATAAGACAGTCCAATTAAACCTTGCAAAGCAATGCGTATATTGACGAGGGCAAAGCCCTCGATGTCGGCACGGTTATCTTCCGCCGCGGCCTCTGCCACCCTAGCGATAAACAAAATGACCCCGGATCAGCAACCAAGGTCATTGAAATCATCACACGGTGTTTTGCATAAATCGGCATCACTGCAGAAATTCACCCCAGTCTTTCCAGGCAACGTAAGCTGTTCCGTTAATGGACATGGTAACGTCTCCGAGGTAAAAGACAGCATTTTTTGCGTCCGGATCACCGCGCTGCACAAGGTATTTCTTTGTGTTCGCTGCGAGCCTGGCTTCCGGGGCATTTGAACTTTTGATTTCGATAGCGAAAGTGTGTTTCCAATCAGCAATTGTGTCGACTTCAAATCCGTATTTATCGCGATAAAAAGTAAGATTTGCTTTTTTCCCCTGATTCATCCGGTGTTTCAGCAGTTCGGCTACAGCGAAGGTTTCTACGACGTTTCCCTTGTGCCTGCTCAGGAGAAGATCCTCCCTGGAGTCAAGCCGGAGAAGATGGCACAGCAAACCGGAGTCTACAAAATACAGCTTGGGCGTCTTGACAATACTTTTGCCGAGATTATTCGTATCCGGTTCCAGAAAATGAATGATAAAGGATGTTTCCAGGATTGAGAGCCATTTCTTGACAGTAGGGGCGGATATTCCAACGTCTCTGGCAATGCTGTCCATAGAGAGAAGCTGACCACTGTATAACGCACAAATCTGGACAAATTTCCTGAATGTCGACAGATTCTGGGCATTAATCTGATCCCGGACGTCCAGATCCAGACAGGTATCGATATAACTCTCATACCAGTCATCCGGGATGTAGTGTTTATCAGGGTCGTGAAGCGGAGGGTACTGACCTTCAAAGATGAGTTCATAAGGATTGTCAGGAAGAATATCTGCGTCTTTGAATTCTCTGACGGAGAAAGGCAACAGTTTCAGAAAAGCAACCCGCCCCGCCATGCTGTCAGTCATGTTCTGCTTCAGCCGGAACTGGCTGGAGCCTGTCAGAATAAATTTACCCGGGGTGAAATCGACATTATCAACATGCAGCTTCAAAGCGTCGAAGATTTCGGGAACTTTCTGTGCTTCGTCAATGATGGCTCCATCCGGGAAGGCTGCTATAAAGTCAGAAGGATTGGAACTGGCGAGTTCACGCATGTTTCTGTCATCGAATGAAACATAGCGTTTATTCGGAAACACAGCTTTCGTCAAGGTAGACTTTCCGCTTTGCCGGGGGCCGGTTATACCGATAACAGGGAATTGAGAAGAGAGACGAAGCAAAGCGCTTTCAGCAACTCTGGCAATCATAGGATTCCTCCCTGGAAAATCTAAAGTTATCATGCCGGGTAATCCAAAGTATAGCATATGGAAAATCCAAAGTCAACAGGGCGGAAAATCCAAAATAACCCCGGAACGGCAATCTAAGACCATCGAAATCATCATATCCTGGAGCGTTCAATGAGGTGCCCCCGCCTGCCGTAAACGGATGCGCAACTTCTGCCTGTCTCGCCCGATTTGCCTGATTTGCCTGATTTGCCCATCTCGCCCTCAAAAAAAGCATAAAAACAGGCTTCGGATATGGCACGTGATATGCTCCCCCTATGTTCAACAGTGGTTTTGTTCTTTCACTGTCTCTCATAGTGGGAGCATATCAAAACCCGCAGCCTTTACTCTTTCCGGGAGATCTCAGGAGGAATTCAGGTTTAAACCCGGCAGAACACTACCCGATAGAAGCCCCGTATAAGGCGTCATTCCC
>JAFQZI010000112.1 GCA_017406005.1 Oscillospiraceae bacterium
CTGGAACTGGACTTAGTATAGTGGGAAATGAATCGTTACAGAAACCGAATGATCTCCTCTCGCCCGTCTTGACCCCTTTCGCCCGTCTCGCCCTCGGTTTGCGCATGCATAAATGAGGGCGAAAGGAAAAGTTTATTAAGACGGGGATGCGGGCTCTTCCGCGTCAGCTTTTCCTCAACACGACACTGCCATGAAGATCACAGACCGGCATCGGGATAATTTCCTTTTCCCGACAGAATTCATTGACTGCTTCCCCGGCTCCCGAAAACTGTGTGCTGTTTACATCATGAACAAGCATCACACCGCCGGGAGACAGTCTCTCCCAGAAAAGAGGAAGTGCTGCCGCTGTCGGTGCATAAAGATCGGCATCTATGGAAACAAACGAAAATCTACAATTTTCACAAGAAGAAAACGTATCAGGGAAATATCCCACATGGAAGACTGCTTTCTCCCGGGAGGGAAGCCTGCGATAGACAAGATCTTTTCCGGTATCTGAAAAATCACCGGCCTTCGCACGAGACAATCCCCGTGCCTGTTCGACAGCCACATCCTCGGCGGGAAATCCTTCAAAGGTATCAAAGAGATGGAGCGTGCGATCAGGAAAAGCAGCATTGATCAGAGCGGCAAAATCTCCACGGAACACCCCGAGTTCTGCCACATCCCCCGGGATATTCCTGTCATGAATCTGTTCTGCCAGCAGGCGCATGGTAGCGACTCTGGCATCAAAAATCCGCAGTGCCTCGGGAAGAATGATCTCTCCGTCGAAGTCGAGCTCCCGCAGCTGCGCTGTCATCTGTTCCGTACGCTCACCACCCATCACGCAAAGGCAATAACATTCAGGCGCAAAAAGGAGGCTGTCCTCCGGAGAAACGACGGAAATACCGGCCAGTGTTGTGCCCCATTTTTCCTCACAGTTATCCGCAAAACAAGCGATTGTATAGTCCGTTCCCATCAGGCGTGAGATCATTGCTCCGACCTGCCCTGCACCAAATAAAACAACAGTTTTCATACTTTGAACTCCTTTGAATTAAGAAGAAACTTTTCTTGTAACTGTTCAGTCGCTTCGAAATATGTGCACCCTGCGGCGAGGCAAGGAACGTCGCACGTTTCTCGCGCGTCGTGATGCTCGCGAAGACAACGTAATACCTCGATTTCAGTGCGTGGTCGCGAGCTCATTATAGTGGGATGAACAAAACTGAATAGTTACTTTCCACTTTCTGATTTTTCTCGATTTTATCAAAAATATCCCTCCAACGCAAACAGATTATTCTGTACGAATATAATAACTGACAAGAGCACGTTCATAAAAATTTAAATTCCGAAGGCTTGACAATAACTGAATGATCATTTATTATTATACTTAACCTGTATCGGAGGTACGCCGAATGAGAGTCAGAGATCAAGATAAACAGCAACGGATCAAAGAGGCTATGGTACGCCTGTTCCTTCGAGAGGGTATTGACGGCACGTCTATCTCCAAGATTGCCAAAGAAGCCTGTGTTTCGCCGGCAACGATCTACGTTTATTATGACAGCAAGGAAGAGATGCTTGCCGAAGTTTTCCGGGAATACTCACGGCAGCCTTATCAGTATCTGATGCGACGTATCCAGCCTGACATGAGCGGGGATGAACTGATTGAAACTATTGTACGCGGATGCTATGCTTTCAGCAGAGAGCATGAGGAAGTATTCAGTTTTGTTGAACAGTGTTCCAGGTGCCCAACACTGGCAGAGAGTGTGTCAGAAGAGGAATGCAGCTGTGATATCCTTGATCTGATCCACAGTTACCAGGCGAGAGGAGAACTGCGTGCCTGCAACGATTGGAACATGGGCGCAATGCTGTTTGCACCGGTTCGCTTTCTTGCCCTGAATCGATGTACGCTGGATTCCGGAGAACCGCAGCTGAGTGAATTAATCCGCATGCTTCAACAGCTTCTGCTGTGTTAACACCAAACCCTGCCTCTCCGCAGGAGGCAGGGTAAAAAAAGAAAGCGTTTTAAACGAATACTCATTTATTTTAAAGGAGAAAACTGATGTTTGTTGTTCCCACTTATAATATGATCCTGTCTGCAGATGCAACACTTTTCTATCCGCAGGAACAGCTGCGGCACAGCGCAGGCGGTAACGGGATTACCGTCAATGAAAAAGTAATCCTGATTGTTGCGAAAGAAAACAAGAGCTTTTCCGACCTTCAGCCGGATGACTTCTACCCTATCGGTGTTGCAGGAAACATCACCGAGCTCAATCAGCAGGGTTACGCCGTTATTAAGACCCAGTACCGCGTCAATCTTGAAGATGTACGGATCTACCCAGACCATACCATCAAGCTGATGACCACCCGCAGAAAAGACATCGACGACCTGGACACCGCGCTGGAACAGGAGAAGCTTGATGCGCTGATCAAAGAAATGCGCAACTATGCTGCCGGCCTGCAATGGGCGGAGACAGCTGAATATTTTATTAAACAGGTTGACTCCATCGGGATGGCAGCGTGCATCATGTCCCCCATCCTGCAGATTTCAAACGATGAACGATACGCGATCCTTGCCGAAGACAGCAGGCTCAGGCGGACAGAACTGATTGAAAAAGCCCTTTACGAGTTTATGGAAGTGGACCGCATTACCAAGGAAGCCAATTCTTCACAGCAGCAGGAGTATCAACAGCGTTACAAGGAAGCAGCCATCAAGCGCCAGATGGAGCATCTGCAGAAAGAGCTTGACGACATGCACCCGGAAAACGTCACGGATGTCCAGAAATTCGCACAGCGCATCGCGGACTCCGGCATGAATGAAACAGCTCGAAAAGAAGCGGAAAAAGTACTAAACCGCCTGAAACAGGAAGGAAAAGAAAGTGTTGAGTCCGGCATGCTGTACGACTATCTGGACTTTGTAACCACGCTTTCCTGGAAAAAGGAAGACGCCCAGCAAATTGATCTGGAGGAAGCAAGAAGAATCCTGGACGAAGATCACTACGGGCTGCACAAGGTCAAAGACCGTATCATCCAGCAGATTGCCGTCATGAATCTGAAGAAACAGCAGTCCGGCTCTATCCTGCTGTTTGCCGGTGCACCGGGCACGGGAAAAACGAGCATCGGGAAAAGCATTGCCAGAGCACTGGGCAGGAAATATGTGCGTGTAAGCCTCGGAGGCGTCCATGATGAATCTGATATCCGTGGTCATCGCCGCACTTACATCGGCTCCATGCCCGGGCGCATCATGGACGGCATCCATAAAAGCGGCGTTTCCAATCCTGTTATGGTTCTCGATGAAGTAGACAAGCTCTCGGCCTCGTATAACGGCAGCCCGGCCAGTGCACTGCTGGAAGTGCTTGATCCGGAACAGAACAACACCTTCACCGACCATTATATGAACGTCCCCTATGATCTGTCCGATGTGCTGTTCATCTGCACCGCCAACAGCCTGGATACGATTCCTCAGCCGCTGCTGGACCGCATGGAAATCATCCAGTTCAACGGATATACTCCACTGGAAAAACTCCGGATTGCGAAGGATCATCTGGTGCCCAAATCGATGGAATCGATGGGAATTGACAAGGCCCAGATGAGTTTCGAAGACAGTGCCCTGGAGACTATTATTTCAGACTACACCATGGAAGCCGGCGTTCGCAGCCTGCGAAAGCGGATTGACACGCTATGCCGTATTCTGGCTGTCAAGGTTGCCTCACAGCCTGACGCCCATGTAATTGTGACTCCGGAGCTGGTACGGGATGAGACGGAAGATCACCCGATCCATCACGAGACGATACTGCCTGAGCCCACACCCGGGGTCGTCACCGGACTCGCCTGGACACCGGTAGGCGGGGAGATCCTCTACATTGAAACAAAGCTGGTCCCGGGCAAGGGTGAACTGATTATCACCGGGCAGCTCGGCGATGTAATGAAGGAGTCCGCCAGAATTGCCATCAGTCTGGTAAAGGATCTCTTCCCGAAAGAGGCTGACAAACTGCAGGATCATGACCTGCATATTCACGTCCCTGCAGGAGCAGTACCGAAGGATGGGCCTTCTGCCGGCGTTGCTCTGACAACAGCACTGGCCTCGCTGCTGACAGGGAGAATCGTCGACCCCCATATTGCCATGACCGGTGAAGTAGCCCTTCGCGGCGCCGTTACACCAATCGGAGGCCTCCCGGAAAAACTGATGGCGGCTCAAAGGGCAGGCATCACCAATGTATTTATTCCCCAGGAGAACCTGTACGATCTCAAGGATGTAGCACAGGAAGTCAAGGACAGAATCGAAATCGTAACTGTGTCGAAAGTGACTGAGCTTCTGAAATCCGTCGGAATTTTGAAAAAAAAACAGTGAGTCTATAGCCTATAATTGAGACAGAAAATACCCCGCCGGGTTTCCGGCGGGGTATGCTTTTCTATGATGGATTTATACAAAATGGACAACGTCTTCGAAAGCTCTCTTGGGAACATAGTAGTTCCGATCTTCGTCGAGATAGTATTTGATGCTACCGTCTTCCTTTACAGGAACAAAGGTACTCGTATGACTCGGTTTTCCAAGTGCCAGAACAAGCCGAATCTGATCTTCTTCCGGAACAGCAAGAAGCTCCCGGATTTTTTCAATATTGATCGCTCCCATTATACAACTGCCGATCCCATGGCTCCAGGCAGTGAGAGCAATCGTGTGGACGGCAATCCCCACATCAACATCCGAGAAAGGAATCGCCTTCGCTTTTTTGACAACCACAATAAATGCTGTCGGCTGTTCGTCTTCTTTCGGCGTACCGAGCTCCGGGGGAAGATATGCTGCCCATTTCACCAGAGGCTGCATCGCTTTCACCTTATCCGGACTTGTGACTGCATAGTAATAGAGTGGCTGGCCATTTGCACCGCTGCTGCCAATCCTTGCATTCTCAAGCGCTTCACGAATGACGGTATCCTCCACAGGTTCCTGCAGAAAGCGGCGATAGGTACGACATCCTCTCATCAATTCATTGAGATTCATTATTGGCTCCCCTTTCCGTTTTTCTGATTCTCAGTCAATATGGATTATCTTTTCTGTAAGCTCTGACGCTTTGACATTGGGATTCGGGAAACGCTCACGTTTTTCCGTAATCTTTCCGATGTTAATGGCAGCCGTCGGGCAATACTGCACACAACTCAGGCACCCGATACAATCCGTGCCAAAGCTCGGCTTTTTATCAACCAGCCGAATATTGCTGCGCGGGCAAATCTGCACACAGGTTCCGCAGCCGATGCAGGAGCTGTCAGCTGCAAACTTTTTCACGCGTCTGGCATGTGACTTGCCAAGCCCCTTGCTCATCAGCTCAAATGCAGCCTCTTTGGGAGGCTTTTTTTCACTCCGCTTGCCTGCCAGAACTGCCGCCGCTACTTCGGAAGCCTTTTGGTCAATCCGCTTCTGCGCAGTTTTCAGCGAGGTAGGCGGGAACGTCAGCTTATGTGGCATCAGCCAGATTGCCGTACTATGGTTTGAGATCCCATCCCAGTAGTCCAGATTGACTATTTTGTCTATCTTATGTAAACCACATCCGAGATATCCCGCGTATTGCTCCACCGCAAATCTGTAGGCATCCGGTGCAATTTGAATAGCTTTGACATAGTTTTCCACATCACCCGGCAGACCGCCTGCCATGCAGGAAAATATAAAACCAACGCGTTTTGCTTCCCTCGCATCTGTTTTTACCGGGAAACTGCGCATCATAACGATGTCAGTATTCCCCAGACTTTTTGCAATTTTACGGGCCATATCCAAACAATGGCCGGAACCCGAATAACAATAGATTATATTTTCACTCATCAAAAATGCCCTCCTGCATCCCCATGGTGTCTATTTTTTGCAGACTTCCATTATTTTCTGCATACTTTCCTGCTTTTCCAGCTGCAGATGCACCGTTTGTCCGGGAAGGGAGATATCAATTTCCGGTCGTTTTTCCCGAACCGGCACACAATGCCCGGCACTGATCACGCGAAAGGATTCTTCAATCTTCTGAATTTCACTGATCGGGACATACTTCCATCGAAGCCCCTCCGGAAGATACAGCGCAGACCGACTGATCCGATATTGTTCCACTCGCTCTGCAGACTTGAAATCAGCCTGAACATTGCTGATCTCTTTTCCCTCAATCATGCTGGTTGGTGTAAACATATAGTCTCCCTCACCTCATCGCTTTAATTCCTCGCTTCATAAGAAGCTCAGGATTGTATAAAACCTGCCCAGGGAAGTATTTGCTCCCCCGGGCAGTCTCTTTCTTTTCCCGATAATCCTGCTGAGTTATATCAGGGAACCTTTATTTCCGGTTGGGAATATGAATTGCTTTTTTATCCACAGCAAGGCCGCATTCTCTCACTGCTTCAGAAACCGTCGGATGGCAATGTACTGTCTGTGTAAACTCCTCCAGCGTCGCTTCCAGCTTAATTGCGAGAGCAGCTTCCTCGATCAGCTCAGTTGCGCTCGGAGCCAGAATGTGAACGCCAAGGATTTCACCATATTTCTCTCCGGCAAGGATTTTAATCATACCGTCCGTATGGCCGGCAACAAGGCTACGGCCGTTTCCACTGGTCGGGAACCTGCCGACTTTGTAGGCAATGCCCAGCTCTTTTGCCTTTTCTTCGGTATAGCCGACACCGGCAAACTCCGGCCCTACATAGGCACAGATCGGGCATTCCTCGGGACAGAATGTTCTGTCTCCGCCCATAGCGTTTTCAGCGGCCACTTCACCCATTGCCATGGCAGCATGGGCAAGCATGTTCTTACCCGAGCAGTCGCCGATGGCATAGACACCCGGGACGTTTGTTTCCATGCGTTCATTGGTAGTAATAAACCCTTTCTCCGCATGAATACCGGCCGCATCCAGATTCAGGCCGGCTGTCTCCGGGCCGCGCCCGACAGCGAGAAGAACTTTCTCTGCTTCCACCGTCTTTTCGCCATCAGGGCAGGAGAAAGTAACCTTTGCAGCATCCCCGACGTCCTCCACCTTTGTGACGGCGGAGTCCGTATAAATTTCCATGCCCTGTCCGATCAGCTTTGCCTTTACCAGATTAGACAGTTCCGTGTCCATTCCGGGCAGAAGCTTCGGCTGCATTTCCACTACGGTGACCTTTGAACCGTAACGGAGATAAACACTGCCGAGTTCCAGCCCGATTACTCCTCCGCCGATCACAAGAAGGCTCTCCGGCACATGGTCCAGGGAGAGACATGCCGTCGAATCGATACAGGCTTTGCTTTCTTTGACACCCGGAATCCCGGGAATGATCGGATGAGAGCCGGCTGCGATGATAATTTTATCTGCCGTATAGGTGTCATCCCCGACTGCAACCGTCTTAGGCCCGGTGAATTTTGCCTCGCCGCTGATCACCTTGACCTTGTTCGCCTTGCAGAGTGCTTTGACACCGGAGGTCAGCTTCTCTACCACGGAGGCACGGAAGCCCTGTACCTTTTCCCAGTCAACCTGTACGTCTGCCCCAATAATACCGATATCCGCACTGTGGGTGGCTGCATCATAGATCTCTGAAGTATGAAGCATAGCCTTGGTTGGCATACAGCCACGGTTCAGGCAGGTGCCGCCGACTTTGTCTTTCTCAATGAGCGTCACCTTAGCCCCCAGCTGGGAAGCGCGGATTGCAGCTACATATCCTCCCGGCCCGCCTCCGATTACCAGAACACTGTTTTCCTGAGATACAGGAGCTGTGGCAGGCGCCGCTGAAGGCGCTGCCGTTTCACCAGAAGAAGCTGTATCCGGGATTTTTTCTCCGGCGGCACCGATCCAGCCGACTACTGTCTTGCAGGGGACGGTTTCTCCTGCCGGCACAAGGATTTGAAGCAGTACGCCATCGACTTCCGATTCCACATCATTGGTCAGCTTATCCGTCGCAACGGAATAAACGATTTCGCCTTTTGCGACTGTGTCGCCGACCTTCTTTTTCCATTCGTCAATCGTGCCCTCCGTCATCGTCAGGCCAAGCTTCGGCATCAATAATTCAGTTGCCATGTTGTGAATGCCTCCTTAAGCCAGAATCAGAGCGGGTTTTTCCATCAGGCTCTTCACGCGCTGCAGGAATTGCGCCGCCACCGAACCGTCAACCACTCTGTGGTCGGCCGTCAGGCTCAGATTCATAATCGGACGGATACAGATTTCGCCGTTTCGAACCACAACTTTGTCTTCCATTGTGTTGACACCGAGGATCGCGACCTCCGGCTGGTTGATGATCGGAGAGAAGCTCTCAATCCCGTACATACCGAGATTGGTGATCGTAAAGGTGCCGCCGCGGAGCTTTTCAGGGGGCAGTTTCCCTTCGCGGGCGAGTTTTGCCAGCTCCTTCACCTCTGCGGAGATCTCCTGCAGGCTCTTCTTGTCTGCATCCACAATGTTCGGGACAACAAGGCCGTTGTCCAGTGCGACCGCTACCCCCATGTTGATATAATGCTTATAGACAATCTTGTTATCGACGACCGAGCAGTTGAGCAACGGGAATTCGGTGAGTGCTTTGGAAACAAATTTTACCAGCAGATCGGTATAACTGACTTTGATTTCCTCCGCCTTGAGCTGCTCGCGGTAGCGCTTCATCTCCGTCATATCGATGCTGAGGTTGAAGGTAACCGTCGGAGAAGTCTGAACCGAGTTCAGCATATTCTTCGCGATCGCCTTGCGCATGCCACTCATCGGCTTTACTTCTTCCCGATCACCGGCACCCGTCTCCGCTTTTTCACGGGTGTTTTCAAGATACTTCAGGATATCTTCCGCCAGTACACGGCCGTGTGCCGCCTTGACCTCTGCCAGATCGATGCCGAGATCCGCAGCAATCTTTTCCGCAAGCGGGCTGGATTTCGTCTTCTCCTCGGCGGGAGCCGCCGCTGCAGGTGCAGCAACAGGCTTAAAGCTTTCGACGTCACGGGCAACCACAACACCCTTATACCCGCTTGCCGGAACCGCAGCGAGATCGATGCCTTTTTCTTTGGCGAGTTTTTTCGCATAGGGCGTTGCCGGAACATATTCCCCTGCCGGACGGGCGGCAGGTGCAGGAGCTGCTGCCTCAGGAGCAGGTGCTTCTCCGCCTGCCGGAATCACTGCCTCTGCACCGGGAACCGCTTCTCCCGCTGCCCCGATCCATCCGACGACTGTTTTGCAGGGAACCGTCTCCCCTTCCGGGACAAGAATCTGAAGCAGAACACCGTCCACCTCCGACTCTACATCGTTGGTCAGTTTATCTGTTGCAACGGAATAAACGATTTCTCCTTTTGCGACCGTATCGCCGACTTTCTTCTTCCATTCATCTATCGTGCCTTCGGTCATGGTAAGGCCAAGTTTCGGCATTAATAATTCTGTTGCCATATCTTATTCTCCTTACCGGGTGTACTCAAAGCACGCCCTTGATGCCTTTGACAAGATCTTCAGGATAGACTCTGTAGAGCTTCTCAAGTGTCGGTGCGAAGGGAATCGGCGTGAAGGGTGCCCCGTAACGCAGAATCGGAGCATCCAGATACTCCAGGGCCTCCTCTGCGACCGTCGCGGCAACCTCAGCCATAGCACCGCCCTGCTTGACAGACTCTGCAACCAGGCAGAGACGATGTGTTTTCTTCACGGAATTCAATACGCACTCTTTATCCCACGGGGAAAGGGTAATCAGGTCGATCACTTCTGCAGAGATTCCGTCTTTTGCCAGAATGTCTGCCGCTCCGCGTGCATTTTTCATGCCGATGGAATAGGAAACAATGGTAATGTCCTTGCCCTCACGTTCCACACGCGCTTTCCCGAGCACATAAGGAACCTCGTCCTCCAGCTCCGGAACTTCTCCGGTCTCTTTATAAAGGACTTTGTTTTCAAAATACAGAACAGGGTCGTCAGACTCAATGGCAGCTTTCAGAACCATTTTGGCATCATACGGATTGGACGGAGCGACGACCATGATACCGGGAATGTGGATAAACCAGCTTTCAACACTCTGGGAGTGCTGTGCTGCACCGCCTCCTGCAAGACCATCCGGTGCACGGAGGACAAGAGGGATCTTGGCCTGGCCGCCGAACATGTAGCGAATCTTGGCCATCTGGTTGAACACTTCGTCCATCGCCACACCGATGAAATCTGCGAAGTGCATATCGACGACCGGGCGGGCTCCGCCAAGTGCTGCACCGACGCCGCCGCCGATAATAAAGGTTTCCGAAATCGGAGTATCGATGACTCTCCCCGGGAATTCATCCGGCAGTCCCTTAAACTGCCCGAATATACCTCCCTGACGAGCAATATCTTCTCCCATGACAAATACTTCCGGGTATTTGGTCATTTCCTCCGCCATAGCTTCGCGGGTGGCTTCAGAGAATGTTATTTTACGCATATTTCGGCACCTCCCTCAATTCACATAGACATCTTTGTACAGCTCGGACTCGTCGCAGAATTCGCAGCTGACAGCATATTCTTTTGCTGCTGCGATTTTTGCACGGGCTGCGCTGAGGATGTCATCCAGCTCACTCTGTTCAAAGGTGATCCCCTCCGGGAGCTGGGTTTTAAAGAGCTTCAACGGATCCGTCCGGTGGAAGATCTCCATGGTTTCTTCTTTTTTCCGGTATTTCTCCGGGTCGCCAACGAAGTGACCTTCAATGCGGTAGGTCTTGGCTTCTATAAAGGTCGGGCCTTCTCCACGGCGCGCTCTTTCAATGGCTTCCTTTGCCGCATAATATACTTCGAAGACATTCTGCCCGTCTACAATCACACCGGGCATATGATAACCCTGTGCACGGTCGGAAATGTTCTCCAGAGCCGTTGTTGTGCGGTATGGCGTAGTAGAAGCCCAGCAGTTCATCTCATTGACAAACACAACCGGAAGCTTCCAGGCAGAGGCGACATTCGCAGCTTCATGGAAAGTACCTCTGTTCGAAGCGCCGTCCCCGAAGAAAACCACAGATACATTATCATTTTTCAGAATCATTTTGCTCGCGAGTGCGGCACCGGTTGCGATATTATAACCGCCACCGACAACACCGTTGGCTCCGATCATACCGACGGAAAAGTCAGCAATATGCATGCTTCCGCCTTTGCCTTTGCAGAGGCCGTCTTTTCTGCCGAAGATCTCTGCCATCATTTTATTGACATCCGCACCCTTTGCCACACAGTGACCATGGCCGCGGTGAGTACTCTGAAGGAAGTCCGTCTTGCGCATTGCACCGCAAACACCTGTTGCGATGGCCTCTTCACCGATATAAAGGTGAACAAAACCGGGGATCTCGCCGTTCAAAAAGTCTTTTTTAACTGACTCTTCAAAACAGCGGATGGTGCACATTGTTTCATAAAATTTTCTTGCTTGTTCTCTTGTTACCGTCTCAGGCAATGTACTCACAACCTTTCAGTTAGATAAATTATTTTTGCTGCGGAGAGAGCAGATAGACATCCATATCCGGATCCAGTTCACGAAGCATGGAGATATCTTCAATCTCTCCGAGGACAATATCTGCTGTCATCAGCACTTTTGTTCCTTCCACAAGATGCCCGCCATAGGCTTTTCCATTTTTGTCACTCATGCTGAGGTGAATATGAAGATTGATATTCCCGGATGCGTCGCTGCAGATGACTCCGCCCGCACCGGTCAGTTCAATAGTCTCATCCAGAGACAGGACACGCCCGTATCCATAACCGCATTTTTTCTCCGGCAAGGGTTCCACGTTGCAAAACCGCACACCGTCCAGACTGCCGATTGCACTGATGATGACTCCGTTGCGGATCTGATACTTTTCGCAGGCAGCCTGAATACCCTCCAGCAGATCTGTTCCGGGAGTAAGCCGTATCACAACCACACGGCCTATCTTCCCGACAGCGGAAACCATCCTTCCGTCCATTCCGAAACCTCCTCACTGCAGCTTTCTGCAGTTCTTTTGCCGGTAAAATATGCCCTGTAAGAGAACTCCCACAGGGCATATGATACTCAAGATAAGATTACTTGCCGGTGAAGACGCCGATCAGTTCGCTCATCTGATCTTCGGTGAAGTGATAATCTTTCACGCAGGTGGCTGCCCACTCGTCAGCAACATTGGCGGATTTATCCTGGAATGCCTTGACCTGCTCGTCGGTGAGGTAGGTGAAGGTCACGCCGGCTTCTGTCCACTTGTCAATAACGATCTGGTCGCCTTCGCGCTCCAGCTGACGCTGCTGAGCTGCTGCCCATGCACCGGCCTCATCCACGAGTGCCTGGAGCTCGGGAGACAGGGAATCATAGAGATCCTGGTTCATGCAGAAGAAGATGCAGTCATAAACACCGGTCCAGTAGGTGCAGAACTTGTTAACATCACTGATGGAACCGCCGTCTGCTGTGGGCAGCGGGTTCTCCTGGCCGTCATAGGTGCCCTGCTGGAGAGCAGTGTACACTTCGCTCCAGTTTGCGATCTGCCAGTTGGAGCCCCAGTCGCCGTAAGCATAGGTGAGAACGGCAGTGTTCGGAATGCGGATCTTCATGCCGACCATATCATCGGGGCTGGTGATTTCCTTTTTGCTGTTGGTGACATGACGGAAGCCATTCTCTGCAATGCCCAGAAGATGCAGGCCGAGGCCTTCAACAATCGGAGCAAGTGCTTCATAGCCAGCACCGCCGGCACCGAGAAGTGCATCAACATCATCGGTAGACTCGAAGATGAACGGAAGAGAAACAACATTCAGCCTCTGGTCAAAGCCGGACATGA
>JAFQZI010000113.1 GCA_017406005.1 Oscillospiraceae bacterium
AACAGAAGAACAACCACACAGATGACGAGACAGAGAAGACCCATCACCGCAGAGGATATAACGGTATACCGCTTTGCACCTGGAGCTATCAGACCTTCCTGTGTTTCATTCATTTTTTTGATAAGGGGAAATGCGGTTGCAAAGTTAAAGATGAACTGCCGGCCAAACAGATAGTAGCCGATCCAGCCGATAAACGTAAGCACGGAACCCCATATGATTTTCATTGCCATAGTACATGTATCCTCCGACTTTCAGGGTATGCCGTATCTTACCATATCTTATCCTTTGTTTCAAGAGAAGGTCTGCAGGAAAAAATGTGAAAGTCCCTCTTTCTTTTTTTTGCATAACATGCTAAAATAACGTGAATATTTCTGGATTCAAGCGACAGAATATTCACTGGTCGGATCAGACCATATACTGTTAAAATGCAAAATGTCTTTCTCCGGAGGTTACAAATGGCAGATATTTATATTTCCCGCAAGATGGATAAGGGCACAATCAATATTTCGGAAGATGTTGTGGCATCTCTTGTCCGCAGTGCTGTGGCGGAGACGGAAGGTGTTGCGGAGCTGGCTAATGCAGTCGGCTACGAAGATGCCGAATCCGGTACAAAAAAGAATATCAGGGGAGTCAAGGTACGTTTTAAAGAAGAAGCAATTGTTGCTGATGCAGCAATCACGGTCAAATACGGCGTGAAAATCCTTGACGTGGCAAGGAAGGTTCAGGAAAACGCTCTTGCTGCAATCCAGACTTCTACTGGTTTTGAAGAAGCTTCCGTCAATGTACATGTTGCAGGCGTTGCATTTTGAGGTCGGCAGATTATGACGAGAGATACGGCACGTGAATTCGCCGTGCAGATTGTTTTCGGTGCTTCCCGTTCGAATGAGAATCCCGAAGAATTTCTCGATCGTTTTTTTTCAGAGGATCATTTCAGCACCCTTGCGGAAGAAAACGAGTTTTTTTCAGAACTTCCGGAGGGATCATTTCAGGAGTATATCCGTTGTGTTGTCTGCAGCGTATTTGAACATCTGGAAGAAATTGACGCATTTATTAAAAAATATTCCAGATCATGGAGTATAAACAGGATTTCGGGTACAGCTCTTGCCGTACTCCGTGTCGCAGTCAGTGAAATACTCTATCGGGAGGATGTTTCCGTTGCCACGGCAATCAACAGTGCTGTGGAAATTGATAAAAAATATGATGATGCAGAGACGGTTGCATTTGTTAACGGGGTCCTTGGAGGATTCGTACGAGGCGAGAATCTTGCCTGACCTTGTCTGACTCCTGCAGATCGGTGTTGAAGCATGGAAAAAGAAGTTTTTACTGTTTCCCGTTTGAACAGCATGCTGAAAGCCTGTATTGAATCAGAGCCGGTATTCAGCAATGTCTGTGTCATTGGGGAAATTTCAAATTATAAACTCTATCCTTCCGGGCATGCTTACTTCTCTCTGAAGGATGCCGAGAGTGCGCTGCGCTGTGTTCTTTTCAAGGGCAATGTTCGTATACTGCGTTTCCGTCCGGATAACGGCATGCAGGTTTTAGCTGTCGGCAGAATCTCATTCTATCCGCGTGACGGGAAGGTCCAGTTCTACGTCAATGCGATGATGCCGTCCGGAGCAGGAGATCTGCAGGCTGCCTTTGAGAAGTTGAAGGCAAAGCTTGATGCCGAAGGGCTTTTTTCTCCTTATCATAAAAAGCCGCTTCCTGTTTTTCCGGAGAGAATTGCTTTGATTACTTCACCAGTTGGTGCCGCAGTTCGGGATATGATTCGAATTCTCGGCGTACGCTGGCCGGCTGCGGAGATTCTTGTAGTCCCGGTTCATGTTCAGGGGGTGGAAGCCCCGGCTGAGATCAGCGAAGCCATAACCCTGGTCAACGAATATGCTCTGTCTGACCTGATTATTACCGGCAGGGGAGGAGGTTCGGCGGAGGATCTTTGGGGTTTTAATGATGAAGCGGTTGCTAGGGCCATTTATGCTTCTAAAATTCCTGTAATTTCCGCAGTCGGCCATGAGCCGGATGTTACCATTTCCGATTATGTTGCAGATGTACGCGCATCTACACCTTCCAATGCTGCAGAGATCGCTGTTCCGGACAGGGTAGAAATATCTTCCGCAATCAATGGGTACCATATACGTGCCTGTCATGCGATGCAAAAAAAACTGGATTTCTGTCGCAGTCAGGTTAAAGCGTATGCATCACGCCGTGTCCTCATGGAAGCTGGGGAAGTTTTGAATCTCAGAAGAATGGATCTGGATCTTTTGCGGGAAAAGCTACTTGCCTCGCAGAGTAAGATCCTGGCAGAAAAAAAGCATTGTTTTTCTGTTCTTACAGCGTCTCTGGATGCTCTGAGCCCGTTAAAAGTTCTTTCCCGAGGATATTCTGCTGCGTTCGACGAAAGCGGAAAAGTTATTCGATCTGTTGCTGGATTGCGGCCCGAAGATTCTTTCAATCTTCTCTTTGCTGACGGTCAGGCCGGATGTTCGGTAAATACCGTTCATCCGAAAAGCATTTCGAAATGTATGTGATAGGACTAAAGGTTTTATTATGGCAAAGAAAAAACTGAGTTTTGAAGATTCTGTCAAACGCCTGGATGAGATCGTAAAACATCTGGAATCCGGAGATTTACCTCTGGAAGAATCTCTTTCCCTTTTCGAAGAAGGTACGTGTCTGATCACTTCCTGTAATGCCATGCTGGAAGAAGCGGAACAGAAGGTTTCGATCCTCCGTATAGGGAAAGACGGATCATTGTCAGAAGAACCGTTTTCCGGAGAATAAGTTATGATGATGTCTTATGAGGATTATAAAGCCTTGGCAGAGGGGTATCTGAAACATATCATTTCTGTTCCGGATGATGATGGTGCGGGGCTTGCAGAATCTATGAAATACAGCCTTCTTGCAGGAGGAAAACGGATTCGCCCGGTTCTTGCCTTGGCTTTTTGTGAGGCACTTGGCGGCGATATATATGCCGCTCTTCCCGCAGCCTGCGCCCTGGAACTGATCCATACCTACAGCCTGATTCATGATGATCTGCCCTGCATGGATGATGATGTCCTTCGCCGCGGCAAGCCGACCAACCACGTTGTTTATGGAGAATGTACTGCCACGCTTGCAGGAGATGCTCTCCAGAGCCTTGCTTTTGAAACGATGTTGTCTGCTGATCTTCCCGTTGAGCGGCTGGTTCGTTGTATAAAAATCCTGGCAAAAGCCGCAGGATACCAGGGGATGTGCCGGGGGCAGTTTCTGGATATGGCAGGTGAAGGCTGTGCACTTACGGCAGAACAGCTCACGGAAATCAACAACTGTAAAACAGGAGCACTCCTTTCAGCGGCTTGCGCAATCGGGGCTGCTGCTGCAGGAGCGGGAGATACGAAGATTGAAGCAGCATCACGGTTCGGCAGTTTGTTAGGTCTTGCTTTTCAGATCCGAGACGATGTATTGGATGTTATATCCACAGATACTGAACTCGGTAAAACGGTAGGTTCTGATGCTGAAGAAATGAAAAACACCTATATGTCTCTTCTCGGGCTGGACGGCTGTACTGCTGAAATCGATACTTTGACGGCTTCTGCCATTTCCATTCTTGAAGAGCATTTTCCGCGCACTGAGTTCCTGGCAGATCTGGCCAGATCTCTGGCAAAGAGAAGTAATTGAGGAAAAACCATGCTGGAAGCAATTCATTCGCGTGAAGATCTGTTAAAACTGAATCCTGTCCAGCTTAAGGAACTGAGCCGAGAAATTCGGACTCTTCTGATTGATACGGTGTCCTGCAACGGGGGGCATCTTGCATCTAATCTCGGTACCGTTGAGCTTTCCATTGCACTCAACCGAGTGTATGATGCTTCAAAGGACAGAATTTTATTTGATGTCGGGCATCAATGCTATACGCATAAAATATTAAACGGAAGACAGGAACAATTTCATACACTTCGACAGTTCGGCGGGATTTCCGGCTTCCCGAAGCCATATGAAAGTGATGCAGATGCATTTATTGCCGGCCATGCATCCGACTCTGTTTCCGTTGCTCTCGGTATGGCAAAGGCAAGAACGCTTCTGCATGAAGACTATGATGTCTGTGCCGTCATCGGAGATGGGGCTCTTACAGGGGGGCTAGCCTACGAAGGAATAGAAAATGTGGCTGCAAGCCTGGAGTCAATCGTCATTATATTGAACGACAATGCCATGTCCATTAACGGCAATGTTGGCGGAATGACGAAGGTGCTTAGTCGAATGCGCCTCAGCGAGGGGTATGCCGGGTTTAAGAAAAGATACCGTGCCGTTGTCGGTATTGATTCCGACCTTTACCGTTTTGGCCATCGTGTAAAAGAAGAGCTGAAAAAGAAACTGTTTGCCGGGAATATGTTCTCAGCGCTCGGCCTGAATTATCTCGGCCCGATAGACGGGCATGATATTGGAGAGCTGGAAAGTGCCATCCGCCTTGCAAGGTCTCTGCGTATGCCAGTGCTGCTGCATGTGGTGACGGTCAAAGGCAAGGGATGCCATTATGCCGAAGCACACCCGGATATTTATCACGGGATCGGCCCGTTCGACAAGGTAAGCGGTGAACCGCTTTCTGTCACGGAAGGCTTTGGGGACTGCATGGGAAAAGAACTATGCATTATGGCCGCAGCGGACGAACGGATTACAGCCATCACCGCTGCTATGTCAGACGGTACCGGCCTTTTTGACTTTTCCCAGCATTTTCCGAATCG
>JAFQZI010000114.1 GCA_017406005.1 Oscillospiraceae bacterium
CATTTTTTGCAGATAAAGCGACATACAATTGCGAATCCCCACGGATGGAAGAACCGTGGGGATTCATTGTATTCTGGCTATTTTTTCAATTGTTTCTGTAGAAGTTGATCAGGCAGCCGTCTGCGATGATCTGGCGCTCAGCGTCTGTCAGGGCACCGATAGAGCATTTAAATGCTGTCACAGTGCCGTCCGGCTTCACGGCATAGGCCGTGATGTCGTCATTCTTTTCCAGGATGGCTTTGCGCAGGCCGGGCACAAAGATATAGTCACCCAGCTCGAACACTTCAGGATTCTCCACGAGGAAAGGCGTCATGCCCCAGTTGATGCAGTTAGAGCGATAGCGTTTGGTAGCATACGCTTTAGCGAAGTTCGCGCTGGCTCCCATCACTCTCTGGCAGGAAGCCGCCTGCTCACGGGCTGAGCCGTCACCCGGCATGTTGGCGAAGATCGTGGAGCCGATATCCGTGCCTTCCGGATCAACCTTCAGGCCTGCTTTTTCAAGTGCTGCATACACAGCCTTGATTTCCTCGCTCAGGCCTTTGCCTGCTCTCCTGTCACGGTCTGCCTGGCGCAGAACCTTGCTGCGGGAAACATACTGCGGATCGCGTCTTGAAAGGGCAAACTCACTGAGGCGTTCGGGATTGGACCGGTAGGAAGAGGTCTCTCCGGAGGGGATCAGTTCATCCGTCGTGGTAACGGGATCGGTAATGTAGGAGCATACCTTTACCAGCAGGTCATCGGTCAGGGCGGGCATTTCCGGCCAGTCCTTGATGTTGGGGCCGAACTTCAGCTCGTGCTCGGGTTCTGGCTTTCCCCAGCCGTTATACACTCTCTTCTCATAGATGCCGGCATCATATTCATAAGCGGGATTGGTGTATTCCACATCCAGGTCACTTGCTGCCGTCAGCTTGCCACCGTTGGCTGCAGTGGCTGCAATCGAGCGTGCATCCATCAGAGCAACTGCACTGATCTGCCCTTCACCCGGTTTGCTGCCTTCGCGGTTCGGGAAGTTCCTCGTCGTATGACGGATAGAGAACTCGCCGTTTGCCGGGGTATCGCCTGCACCGAAGCACGGGCCGCAGAAGCACTCACGCATAACCGCCCCGGCGGAAATCAGGTCAAATGCCCTGCCGTTCTTGACCAGAGCAGACATGGCAGGCATAGAGCCCGGATAGACATTCAGGCTGAATGCACCGTTGCCGCAGCTCTTTCCTCTGAGGATATCCGCCGCTGCACAGATGTTGTCAAAGGTACCACCGGAGCATCCGGCGATCTCGCCCTGTTCTACCCAGATACCGCCGTCATGGTACTTGGAGAGGAGATCCATCTTTACACCCTTGAGCTGTTTGTTGGCGTTTTCCTGTACGAGATGGAGAATATCCTCCGCATTCTCCTGCACCTCGTGGATGGTGTACGTGTTGCTCGGATGCATCGGCATGGCGATCGTGCATTCGATAGTGGAGAGATCAACATACACACAGCCGTCATAATATGCCACTTCTGCCGGATCGAGCTTTTTGTATGCTTCCGGTCTGCCGTGCGTGACAAAGTATCCCTGCGTCTTTTCATCCGTTACCCAGATGGAGGACCAGCAGGTCGTCTCCGTGGTCATGACATCAATCGCGTTGCGGTATTCGATCGGGAGGCCGGCAATGCCGGGGCCGACGAATTCCATCACCTTGTTCTTTACATAGCCATTCTTATAGACAGCTCCGATGATGCTCAGCGCCACGTCCTGCGGGCCAACGCCGGGCTTCGGTGATCCGGTCAGGTAAATGGCTATCACGCCGGGATAAGCAAAGTCATAGGTTCTTCCGAGGAGCTGCTTGGCAAGCTCTCCGCCGCCTTCTCCGATGGCCATATTGCCCAGTGCACCGTAACGGGTATGGGAGTCGGACCCCAGAATCATCCTGCCGCAGCCGGCCATGGTCTCACGGTTATAGGAGTGGATATTTGCCAGATTGGTCGGTACATAGATGCCGCCGTACTTATGCGCTGCCGAAAGGGCAAACTTGTGGTCGTCCTCATTGATGGTGCCGCCGACAGCACAGAGAGAGTTATGGCAGTTGGTGAGCACATAGGGGAGCGGGAATTCCTTCATCCCGGAGGCTCTTGCCGTTTGGATAATGCCGACATAGGTAATGTCATGGCTGGTCATGGAATCGAACTTCAATCTGAGCTGATCCATGTCTTCACTCTTGTTATGGGCTTTGATGATGGAATATGCCATCGTGCCCTTTTTTGCTTCGGCCTTGTCTACAGCTTTGCCGGTGAGAGCCTGCACTTTCGCGCTTTCACTCTCGGGAACAAGCTCTGTCCCCTTTACCAGATATACGCCGCCTTCATAAAGTTTGACCATAAGATTATCCTCCAATTATTTTTGTAAGGGAACAGATGTTACAGGTCTGTTCCCTTGAAATTGTTATACAAACTGTGCGGGTTTAGAGAACCATTGCAACGATAAGGTTAAACAATGCAGCACATCCCACACTGATTGGAACTGCAACAAACAGCAACCGATTGAAGAGAGCATTGCGTTCTTCGTCATTGCCATAGGAGCCAAGGATCAGGCTGCCGCCGGAAGAGAAGGGGCTGATCGCGCTGCTTTGAGCGCCGAGGATGGTGCAGGCAAAGAGTGTAATAGGATTGAGTCCGGTAGCCACTGCAATGCCGGGAATCAGGGGGAAGAGGGCCGGAGCAACAACACCGGTAGTGGATGAGAAGAAGCTCATGAACGCGCCAACAAGGCTCAGCGCAATCGGGACGAGGAAAGCAGGCACGTTGCTGCCGATCCAGGTAGAAACAGCTTCAATCGTTCCGGCTTTCACAGCAACTCCGATCAGCATGCCGGCACCGGCAATCATCAGGATGGTATTCCAGGGAACTTTTGCAATAATTTCTTTCTGCGGAGCCAATTTCAGGAGCAGCCCAATCACTGTGAAGACAAACGCCACGAGACCGACATCAACCTTACCGGCAATATTTTTAATAAAGGCATTACTGGGAATTAACATCTTGAGAAGCGGGAAAATAAGCACAACAATCATCATGATGATCATCAGGCGAAGGGTTGTCTTCTGCTTTTCATTATAAGCCTCCGGCTTTTTGAAAACAACCCCTTTTCCAATCTCGCGGTTTGCTTTAAAACCGAAGCGGAAGATGGCAATCAGAATCAGAGAGAAGACGACTGCCAGCCCAAAGACTTTCATCTCAGGTCCAAAGGTATCCTGCAGTGCAAGTTCAGGAGTAGCTTCATAGGCTGTGTCCATCAATCCGCGGAAAATAACGCCAAGCGCTGCTGTTGGGAAATTGCCTCCTGCAAGTGCGCCGCAATTGATTGCAACAGCTCCCGTGAGTTTATCCATTTTAGATTCTTCACAGATAGCCATGGTAATAGGTGCCAGGAAAGCCAAAACCGTGAAATATGCAGCACCCATAACAGACAGTATGACAGCTACGAAGAAGAGAGCAAAGGGGAGCAGTCCGGGGAAATTGCGGCAGGCATACAGCAGGCTGCCGGAGAGTTTTTCCAGTGTTCCGTTAATTGCTGCAAAGTTGTAAAACAACGATACAGATATGATTACGAACATCGTACTGGTCGGCCACATTGCAATGAGTTCTTTTGGTTTCAGGCCAAGCATAAAACATCCGATTATATAAGCAAACGCTATAGCAAAAAAGCCGGTATTGATTTTCGTTTTATAACCGAGATAAACAGCAACAACAATTGCAAGAATGATCAGAATCCCTAACATAACAATCTCCTTTCAGTTCAACAATGTTTCTTCAATCAGTCTTTCAAATCCAGCAAACCGGCCTGAATGGTATGCGTCATATAATGGAGTTCTTCTTCACTTACACCGTGGTCAGCCATATATTGCATATACTGCTCATAAGCTATCTCCCAGTTCGGGTTTTCAACCTGACCGCCATCGGTGCTGATCATGACGTTTTTGTATCCAACCGTTTTAATCACTTCGAGATTGTCCGGCAGATTGCTCTTGTATTTACCGCCACCCATATTCTGCGCAAAGCAACGTTCCAACAGCACATCATAATCTTTGACAATACGAAGCTGATCTTCCATGCTCATGTCTACAATCCACCATTCCGGATGGGTAACAACAATTTTCTTTATGCCCATCTCTCTGGCTGCTTCAACAACGATAAAGCATTCTTCCGGAGAGACATGTCCTGTACCGAGGACAACATTGAAGTCCTTTACAAGCTGAAAAACATCTTTGAGTTCCGGTACGATCTTACCGTCCCGAACACAGGCAACGCCTGCTGAGGGATCCTTTCCCATCTTTGCGAGATGATTACATGCGGAAGCAGTAGGAAGCCAGACAACCTTTCCGCCCAGTTTAAGCCCGCTTTCAACAGCAGCGGGATTGATACCGCCCATCTGACGGTTGAGCGTTACGCTGCCAAACATCTGAAAATCATTATCTCCATGATGTGTCAGCTCATTGTGGCGATTGCAGAGATACGCTCTGTCTACTGTGGTACCCTGATGTGTTTTGATGACGATGGCTCGTGCTCCGACACGGATACCGGCTTCCATCAGCTCAAAGTCATCATACGCACGGTGACGAATGTCCGGGTTTGAGTGGACATGCATGTCGATGACGCCTTTCATTGATACCTTTGCCATGATAATCCCCTTTCTTTCTTTCGTTTTTCCGTCTTTTCACGGTTTTACGGAACTTGCGGAGAGAATGATTCTTGTATTTCTCCCTTTGTGCTCTTATAATAAAAGAAAGTTAGAATTACAGCAATATAAAATATACGATACTGTCTATCGGTAAAAACGATATCTGAAACAGAGGTGCCCAATGGATCTGAAAGATTTTGAATATCTGATTGCTCTAGCTGAAGAAGGAAGCGTCTCAAAAGCTGCTGACAGGCTCTATATGGCACAGTCCAGTCTGAGTCAGTTTCTTCAGCAATATGAAAGTGAATTGGGCGTAAAGCTCTTTCTTCGTACCAGTAAGGGCATCCGCCCTACTGTGAACGGAGCAGTCTTCATCGACCATCTGAAGAAGATCACAGAAGATTACCGCATGGCAAGAGGAGAGCTCTGGGACAGCGAAGGCATGAAAGGCGGCCATGTGATCTTTGGCATCAGCACTTTTCGCGGCAAACAGACGCTTCCGAGAATTCTACAACTGTTTTCAGAACAACACCCTTATGTTCATGTGAAGGTTGTTGAAGAACACAGCCAGAAGCTTGAGGATCTTCTTCTGGAAGGTAAGGTAGATGTCGCCGTTATAGCACTTCCGGCAACCAAACTTAAAAGCGAAGTCCACCCCCTGAAAAGAGAAGAGGTTTACCTTGTGCTGTCCAGCAATCATCCGATGCTTACACGTTCCCATCCGCGTGCAGACGGCCACGGGCGATGGATTGATCTGGCAGATGCTGCAGAATATCCTTTCGTCCTCAGTTATCATGATACCATTCTGGGCACTCTAAGCCGCAGCCTGTTCCAGAAAATGAAAATACGATACACCGCAAATTTTGACAATATTTCCGCTGCGATGGCAGTCGCGATGGCGAAAGCCGGCATCGGCACGGCTTTTACCTATGCATCATGCGTAGATCCGGATGAACACTGTGAACTTCTTCGCATCGGAGAGGATGGCGTTTTTCTGGATCTCGGCGTTGCACTTCCTACAAAAGAATATCATTCCACCGCATCAAAAGCCATGCTTGAGATTGTACGCCAGGTATATACTGCAGAATGAAAGATCTTTCTTCCTTATGCAATAGTATATCAGATCTGGCAATAAAATTGTGCGTGACAAAATGACAAAACTCCGTAAGATGGGAAAGGTTTCATCTTTGGAGTTTTGTCATTTTGTCATAGAAGAAATTAAAATAATTCAAAGACCTTCCATATACCGCACCATAGCATCTGCAGCTTTCTTCGCACCGTCAACTGCATGGACAACGGTTTTAGCTCCGGTGATTACATCGCCCGCTCCGAATACGCCTTCTCTTGTCGTCATGTAATTCTCATCAACACGGAGAAGGCCTTTTTCTGTACCTTCCAGTCCTTCGGTTGTCCGGGTCAGTTTGGCGCGAGGCACTTGGCTGATAGAGATAATAGTTGAATCCGCCTCAACCTGAATGAGTTCTTCTTCCGAACCGATGACGCGGTCTTCCTCGTCGAAGATGCTGCGGCGAAAAACCGGCCCTTGCTCCGTGATCTCCTGGATCTGCATACCATAGACGAACTCTGCGCCGTCCAGTTCTGCATATGAGACTTCGCTGGAGCTTGCCGTAACATTTTTGCTTCTGGCATACAGCGTCACATGCTGGGAGCCATTGCGCAAGGCGGTTCTTGCCACGTCCATTGCGGCATTTCCCATCCCGATGATGGCGACCCGGTCTCCAAGCTTATGGCCTTTCGGATTGGCCAGATAATTCAGCCCAAAGTGGACATTGCCGAAGCTCTCACCCTTGATACCGAGGCTTCTCGGTTTTTCCGCGCCGGTGCCGATGAAGATACTGGCATATCCGTCACGGAAAAGTTCATCGATCATCAGCACTGATCCAATTGTAGTGTTGGTTCGGATGGTTATGCCCATTTCCTCCATACGAGCCTGGAACCGGTCAAGGTAACTTTTAGGAAGACGGTACTCCGGGATGCCGTACTGCAGCAGACCGCCAATCTTTCCCTTCCACTCAAATACGGTAACGGGATAACCTTGTCTTGCGAGACGGATGGCGACTGTCATCCCTGCAGGGCCGCAGCCGATCACGGCGACACGCTTATCTTTCTTCTCCGGTTTCACAATCGTCATACGATCGAGATACATATCCGAGATATATTCCTCGATGCTGGAGAAGTGGACGGGGGTTTCCTTGATTCCGCGGATGCAGTTGCCTGCACACTGTTTTTCGTGGTTGCAGACGATGGCACAGACAGCAGAAAGCGGGTTGTTGTCAAAGAGCATTTCCCCGGCTTCCATGAGACGATTTTCCTTGAAGAGTTGGATGACCATCGGGATCGGGGTATGCACGGGGCAGCCTTGCTGACAACGAGGATTTTTACAATTGAGGCATCGGTTCGCCTCGGCAACAATGTGTAGAGCCATTTATCTTTCCTCCTGCATAAATAGTTCGCCGCGTTTCAGAAACGTCTGTTTAAGAATTATCTGTATTCTGCTATGATAGTCTTTCCATTCAAAAGATACACGCCGGAGTCATAGAGCCTTACCATACTAATTCCTTCTTTCTATTATTTTTGGGCAACTTCAGCTGCCTTGGTTTGTGATTTCATTGTAGCAAAAGGAATAGTTTTTTTGAAATTCATGCTTTTCATTTCTACTATTCTCTGGTAGAATAGTATCGTGAAACTGCACAAAAACTCCCCTGTCTTTTTGGAAAAAAGCAACAAAAAAGCCGCCTTTCCGGCGGTAATCACATTTGAATCCCGATATTCATTTTTTGAATAGTATTTATTCTAAACGGAGGTATGGAGATGGATTTCAGAGAATTATCCTATGTTCTGGCGATTGCCAAGCACCAGAATATCACAAAAGCGGCGGAAGCCCTTTATGTGGGTCAACCGACGCTCAGTAAATTCCTGATGGCTTTGGAAGATGATCTCGGATTAAAACTGTTC
>JAFQZI010000115.1 GCA_017406005.1 Oscillospiraceae bacterium
GACTTTGTTTCTATCATCGGAAGCAACGGAGCAGGTAAAAGCTCGGTTTTCAACGCAATCGCCGGGACCTTCTTTACGGACAGCGGAAGTATCCTGCTCGACGGGGAAGACATCACGCTGCAGCCGGAATATATTCGGGCAAAAGTCATCGGAAGGCTGTTTCAGGACCCGATGCGCGGCACCGCACCGGGGATGACCATTGAGGAAAACCTTTATCTCGCAGCCTCCGCGGGACGGAAAAGCTGGTTCTCGTATGTGACGAAAAAAGACCGGGAGGAATTCCGCGAAAGGCTCTCGCTGCTGGAGATGGGGCTGGAGGACCGGCTGCAATCCCCTGTCGGCCTGCTGTCCGGCGGCCAGCGCCAGGCCCTCACGCTGATGATGGCTACCTTCAACCCGCCGAAGCTGCTTCTCCTCGACGAGCACACGGCCGCCCTCGACCCTGCCACGGCGGACAAGGTGCTCAGGCTGACGAAAGAGATCGTTGAAACCAACCGCCTGACCTGCCTGATGGTGACGCACAATATGCAGAGTGCGCTCGACCTCGGCAACCGGACGCTGATGATGGACCGCGGCAGGATCATTTATGACGTGCGCGGAGAAGAACGCGAAAAGCTGACCGTCGATGACCTGCTGGTGCTCTTCCGCGAAGCAGTGGGCAAGAATCTCGATAACGACAGAATGATGCTGGGATAAAAAATCGACAGCGGGCTCTTTCCGGAGAACCTGCTGTCGGTTTTTTTCTATTTTTTTCTTTTAAACGGTAAGGACGGAAACCTCTATGATTTCTTTATTGTCTGCCAGATAGGCAGTGACATCATCCGTAGTGATCGCTTTTTTGCTCTTGAGCGTAGCATTATACCGGACACCCCTTACCTCTCTCGTGACACGAAATTCCACAATAGTCGCCCCGTAATGCTTCATCAGGTCCCTGAACTTGTCATCGAAATCAAACAGATTTTCCACGAGGATATCGATGTTGCAGTGTTTGAAGGAATCCTGCCCTACGGTAACGATGTGCATCATCATCTGAATCAGAGCAACCGCAACCGTGCCGAGGATTCCGACAAAATACATCCCTGCCCCGATGGCAAGCCCGATCCCTGCCGCCGCCCAGATGCCTGCAGCGGTCGTAAGGCCTTTGATGCTTCCGCCGTTTTTAAAGATGATCCCCGCGCCGATAAAGCTGACACCGCTGACCACCTGTGCCGCCAGACGGGCGGAATCCGCGCCGCGGGTCCCGTTGAACGCTTCTCCCGCAGCAGAGGTAAGGTCTGCAAAGCCATATTTGGAAACAATCATGATCAGTGCCGCTCCGCAGCAGACAATCATATGCGTGCGGACACCGGCCTCCTTGAAGCGCCTGCTGCGCTCCACGCCGAGGACAAAACCGCACAGACAGGCTACAAGAATCCGTATGGCGAAATCAAGATTCTGCAGCAGCGAAAACTGGCTGTTCAGATAAGAGGAAAGCATGGGAGCCAACTCCTTTTCTACCGGGATTTTTCGTAAAAATCTACTATAGTATTTTACTTGAGGGAAAGCGCAATGTCAAGCTTGCAAAAAAGTTTCTCCGAGCCGAAAACGGAGAGTTTTACCGATACGTCTTCAGGGTTTCGTTATAGGCGTCGACGATGCCCCGCAGGATATCCGTCTGGGAAAAGTCACTCTGGTAGGCAATGTTGATCTCCCGCATCATACTGAGGTTCTCGATCGGCAGAAGCGCTATGGTCTTCTGTTTCACCTCATCGAGACAGGCACTTTTCGGCAGGATCGAAACCCCGAAATTCCTGCGGACCAGATCCTTGATGGTAGCCACGTTGTCCAGTTCCAGAACCACATTAAAATCCGCAATGGTCATATGGTTGCTCTCCAGATGCGCCCCGAACAGGCTTCTTGTGCCGGAGTTGGGCAGGCGGAGGATCAGACGTTCTTTTTTCAGCTCATTGAGCGTGATCATGCTCCGCTTAGCAAAAGGATGGTTCGTCGAAGCGGCGAGGACAAGATAGTCCGTATCGACGGGAAGAAACTTCAGGGCCGGGTCGTTGATCCTGTCTTCCAGAATGGCAATGTCAATCTCATAAGATTTCAGCATTTTATAAAGATTTTTTATAGGCATAGTAACAATTTTTATGCTGATGGCATTATTCTCGTCACAGTATTTGGCAAGGGCTTCCGCAATCGGATTGCTCTCGGCCGTGTGCGTGACACCGACAGTCAGATGGTCCAGCATATCCCGCCCGTCGCTCAGCTCCTGCTCCAGCTGCCGGTACAAACCCAGCATTTTCTGGGCACAGCGGATCACCTTTTCCCCCTGTTTTGTCACGATCAATCCGCCTTTTCCGCGCTCAAAGATCTTCACATTCAGCTCCTGCTCCAACGCCCTGACATGCTGGCTCACAGCCGGCTGCGTAACGGAGAGCTGCTTTGCTGCCGTGCTGAAGCTCCCGCTCTCATACACTTTCATCAGGGAATACAGTTTCGGATCAACCATGCCGCACCTCTTATAATAAAATTTTATATCCTTAGTAAATATTATAATTTGACATTATTGAAAAATTTTATTAGATTATAAACTAACATTTTTTAAACTTCAATACACAATTTTCAAAAATCATAGCCTGTTGGAGCGTTTCTTCAGCGGCTGATTTGTTTTTAAGGGGGTGAAGCGGATGAAAAGCAAAACCGAATTGTTCAGGGATGCTCCTGTCCTCCGGGCGGTGCTTTCTCTGGCGCTTCCCTCCATTGCCGGCCAGGTGATCCTTGTCATATACAACATAGCGGACACCCTGTTCGTCAGCTTTTCGGGGAGCGACGAAATGATCACGGCAGTGACGGTCTGCATGCCGGCTTTCATGTTTCTCTCCGCGATCTCCAACCTTTTCGGTGTCGGCGGGGCAAGCGTCATTTCAAGAGCCCTCGGTGCCAATCTGAGGGAAAAGGCAAAACAGGTCTCCGCCTTTGCGATCTGGGGCTGTATCTCCGTTACAGCGCTGTACTGCCTGTCGGCACGGCTGTTTCTCCATCGTTTTGTGGATCTGCTCGGCGGAAGTGCGCCGATCGTCCATGAAAACGCCTGTGCCTATCTGAAAGCCGCAGTTGTGGCGGGCGGGCTCGGCGCGGCACTGAGCACGCTGATGTCGCATCTCCTCCGTGCGGAAGGATATTCCATCCACGCCAGCGTCGGCATTGCCATCGGCGGTATCCTGAACATCTGCCTGGATCCGCTGTTTATGTTTGTCATCCTGAAGCCGGGCAACGAGGCTCTCGGCGCTGCCGTCGCGACAGCCCTGTCCAACTATGTTGCACTCGGTTATTACGGCGTGCTTCTGCACCGCAAGAAAGACAAGATCGTGATCAGCCTCTCCCCCTGCAAGGAGATGGTCGAAAGCGGCATCCCCAAGGCGGTTTTCCTGGTCGGTATTCCCGCCTGTCTGATGACGCTGTGCGAAAACATTTCCTATGCGGTACTGGAAAAGCTGATGGTCAGTGCAGGCACGGCGGCCCAGGCGGGCGTCGGCGTTGCGAAGAAAGTGAATATGCTGGCGCACTGCATCGTGCGCGGCATGTCCCAGGGCGTCCTGCCGCTGATCGGATACAACTATTCTTCCGGCAACAGGAGAAGAATGAGAAAAATCATCACCTGCTCCGGCACCATTTCCGTCGGACTTTCTCTGTTCTGCATGGCAATCTGTCTGCTGTTTGCAAAACCGCTGATCGGTATTTTTATCCGCCCGACAGCACTTTCCCATCAGTATGGCGTCTCCTTCCTGAAAATACTCTGCATCGGTGCTCCGTTCTCCGCCTTCGCCTACACGGTGATCTCCTTCTTCCAGGCTACGGGACAGGGCATCAAGTCACTCGTTCTCGCCCTCCTGAGGAAAGGCATCCTCGACATTCCGCTGATGTTCCTGCTGCATTCGATTTATCCGGTTTTCGGGATCGTGTGGGCCACCCCGCTGGCTGATTTTATCTGCTGCATCACGGCCGCCTCGCTGTTCTTCCGCTGGATCGCCCTGCACGGGCACGGAGAAAAAGCCCCGAAATCGTTTGAGCATTTCTGAATTTGAACACGATGATGCGCAGAAGCCCCGGTCGATCCGGAGCTTCTGCTTTTTTGTCCTTTTGGATTTCTCTCCTTTACTGATTTGAGGATGGATGCTATAATCTTCCCGACGGAACAAGATTGTTGAACTCTTTATTCTACGGGGATGGTAAACTGAATGATAAAAGCTGCCTTTTTTGATGTCGACGGCACCCTGCTCTCCCATGCAACGCATTGCGTGCCGAAAAGCGCGCGGGAAAGCCTGGAGAAGCTGAGAGCGAAAGGGATCAAAACCTATTTGTGTACCGGCCGGCATATACTTGAGTTTGACTTTCTCCCCATGGCGGATATCCCCTTTGACGGGTATATCACTTTAAACGGGCATCTCTGCCTTGATGCGAACAAACAGCTCCTGTGTGACTTCCCTTTCCCGGAGGATACCATCCGGACTCTGATTGCCAGATTCAAAGAGCATCATCTTCCTCTTCTGCTCGTGGAAGATAACGGAATGACCCTGAATTTTGTCAATGATACCGTTATACGGGCACAAAAAGCAATCTCCTCCCCGATTCCGAACATTGCTCCTTACGACGGAAAGCCCATCTATCTGGCCACAGCCTATGTAACGCCCGATGAGGATGATCTTATCCGTTCGATTATCCCTTCCAACTGCCACATCGCGAGATGGAATGACCGCGGCATTGACCTGATTCTCAACGATGTAGGGAAGGTTGCCGGCATCCGCACGATCATCGAGCAGGAAGGGATCCTGCCGGAAGAATGCATCGCTTTCGGGGATGCGGAAAATGATATCGATATGATCGAGTTCTGCGGGATCGGGGTTGCCATGGGGAATGCACAGCAGAAGGTGAAAGACATTGCCGATTACGTGACAACGGATATCGATCGGGACGGAATTGAAAACGCATTACGGTTTTATGGGATCATCTGAAGTATTAGAGCCGCTGAAGGGTCGCCCCGGCATACCGGGATCTGATGAATTTCTGAAAACAGAAACGGAGAGAATACCATGGGTCAGAAAGTAACTATGACAGTGCTGATTGACAACGTCGCTTCGGAACCTCTGGTCAGTGAATGGGGTCTCAGCATTCTGATCACAGCCGATAACAGGAAAATCCTTTTGGATACCGGAGCAAGCAGCCTCTTCGCGCAAAATGCCCAGTGCCTTGGCATTGACCTTGCCGACATCGACATCGGGGTTCTTTCCCATGCTCATTATGACCATGCGGACGGACTTGACACGTTTTTTTTCACTGAACCGGAAAGCGCTTTTCCTTGTGAGCGCGGCAGCCAAAGAAAACTGCTACGGCATCAAAGACGGAATGATGAGATACAACGGTATCCGCACCGGGATTTTGAAAGAACATGAAACCCGAATTCAGTATATCGATGGTGTCCATGAGATCGCAGACGGGATCTGGCTGATTCCACACCGAAAGGCGGACTACTCAGCAATTGCACTGCGCAATGATCTGTATGCGATGCACAGCGGGAAGCTATGCCCGGACGATTTTGCACACGAACAAAGCCTGGTCATCGACACCGGGAAAGGGCTGATCATCTTTAACAGCTGCTCCCATACCGGTATGGTTAACATTCTGAGAGATGTTGAGGAAATGCTGAACCGGCATGATTTCTTTGCTTATGCAGGCGGCCTGCATCTCTATAAAATGACGGATGAAGAATTATACCTGCTTTGCGATGAGATCAGGAGCACTTCGGTCCAGCACATCTTTACCGGGCATTGTACAGGTGAACATGCCTCTAACATCCTTAAAGCTGAACTCGGAGATCGGATTGAACAGTTTTCTTCCGGTTTTTCATTCTGTTTCGCCTGAGAGAATCGGAATAGCGGCGGCAATACTCACAGCAGATTTACTTTTTCATTCAGAAAGGCATCATAAATGAAAAGGTTTCAGACCGGTCTTTTCCGACGAATCGTATTCCTGTATATGATCCAGGCGCTGGTGCTTTCTGTTACGGGAATCGTGGACTGTACAGTCGTCGGGCGTTTCATTGGTGCCGAGGGATTGGCAGGAATGAAACTTGCGATGCCTGTATTTTCCCTTCAATATTTGTTCGGCGGAATTTTCAGCACCGGCCTTACCGTTCAGATTTCAAAGTATCTGACCAAGGGAAGGCGTGACAGCGCAAATCAGTGTTTTCTATGGGCGTGCGCCGCTACAGGAGCCGTCTCACTGGTACTCATGCTTGCAGCAGGGGTATTTCCGGAAGCTGTTACCGGCATTTTTGCCGCACATACCGAAGACATTGCGCTTTACGAAAACACAAAGGCCTATCTGCTGCCTGTACTGTTCGGCTGTATGCCGGTGATGATGCAGATCATCCTGAGCGGGACGGCCGCACTCGAAGGTGAGGACCGAAGGCTCACTGTGTCCATAGCAGCTGTTCTCGTATCCGACATCATCGGAGACTTTGCTGCCGTGGCTCTAGGTGCCGGGATCAGGGGCATAGCCATCGCCAGCGTGTTTGCCTATCTCTGCGCATGCCTGGTGCTGGCAGGGCATCTCTTTTCAGGAAAATCGATATTCAGGCCTGCCCGCCTGATCATGCATGACGGAATACTCACAGCGCTCATTATCTCGGGACTTCCTGCGGCAGTGAAGTGGTTTTGCGAATTTCTTTTCCCTATGGCGGTCAACCGTATCATGCTCCGCTACGGTAGTGTTTCAGGGCTGGCAGCACTTTCGATCCAGGATGCTGCACATTATATCCCGTTGTCATTAAGCGACGGAATATCCTCTGCAGTTATTCTGCTGACCAGCATGTACGCGGCAGAATATGACAAAGAGGCCCTTCGCAGGGAACGAAAGGATTTCCTGCGCTTCAGCGTTGCAGACGGGGCCTTGTGGGCAGTGATTCTCGCATTGCTGTCTCCGCTTCTGGTAAAGCTGTTTTCGGAAGAACCCATGCTTCAGAACATGGGTGTTTCGGCGTTCCGCTGGTATTTGCTGGGCGTGCCGTTCCTGTGCCTGAATGCTGCTGCGGCTTCCTATATGCAGGGTATGGGCAGGCAAAAGGATGCCGGCGTGATTCTGCTGATCAACAGGCTTGTTCTGCCGGTGGCATTTTCGTGGTTTCTCGGTGCACGGGCAGGGGCGCCGGGTATCTTCGCTTCCTTTGCCGTAAGCGAGATCGTGTTCGCACTGATTCTGATCTGCATGCAGATTTCAGGGAAGAAAAAACACGTGGCTTACGGGGATGATTCATGGGAAAAGGCAGATGTCGAAATCAGGCATGATCTCGGCACCCTTGAGCAGGTTGCAGAAGCTTCCGACGAGGTCATACAGATCTGCAAAAAGAACGGCGTTGACAGGAAGCAGGCTTTTTATGTCGGCCTCTGCCTTGAAGAACTGGCAGCTAACAGCCTGATGCACGGATACAGGGATAACAGGAAAAAATACCTGGAATACAGACTTGTAATCACAGGTGACAGGCTGATCCTGCGGTTGCGTGATAACGGCTGTGCGTTCGACCTGACGGAGAAGTATAAGCTTCTTGACCCTGATGACCCGGTATCCGGTATCGGGCTTCGTCTGGTTTATGCTGCTGCGGAAGACGTAGCTTATTCCCATGTGTTTGACCTCAACAATGTTTGCATCAGGATTCGGCATGCTTGACAAAGGTATATTTGAGGAGTAACTATTCAGTCGCTTCGTAACTACTGCTTCCTATGCGAGGCAAGGAACGTCGCACGTCAGGTCGCGCGTCAGGATGCTCGCGAAGGGAACATTGTACCTCAATTTCGGTGCGTGGTCGCGAGCTCAGTTTTGTGAAAAGGGCAGTATTGAATAGTTCCATTATGGAGGTAATTATTATGTGCAGAAGAACTGTATCGATTCTATTGGTGCTGGTTTTTTTGGTCGCCGGCACATTTCCGGTATTCGCAACAACTGAGCAGGCCGTGGTAGATGCTATGGAAAAGATTCCCGTCAAGGTACTCATACTGCCGAAATTTGAGGTCGGGGATCTGTGCGGAGACTTCCCGGGAGAAGCACAGTATTACTATGAACGCTACCTGGACGGCGCGGAATCCTATGAGATCCCGGGCGGAACGGAGGGAAGCAGCCTGTATGTGAAAGACGGCGTTGCACTTTATCTGCTCGGAATGGGCAAGGTAGGTTCAGCACTGAGCACTATGGCGATCCTTTCGGACGAGCGCTTTGATTTTTCACAGGCCTATATTCTTTCCACAGGCTGTGCCGGTTCATCAGCCGGAAGCAGCGTTATGGGTGATGTTTTCGTTATCACTGAAGTGGTAGACTATGACCTCGGGCATCACGCGGACAACCGGGAGATGACGGACAGCTCATCCCCCACCTGGTTCCGTGACCCGGATTTTGATCCTGCCGCTGTAATCAGGCTGAATCCGGACCTGATGGAAAAAATCTATGCGCTGGTAGAGAATCTGCCAATGGAAACGACGGAACGCACCCGCAACTATATGAGTGCCGCCTTCGACGGGGCGGAATGGGCTGTGCGCGACCCGATGGTCCTTCGCGGAACCTCAGTGACGGGAGACAATTACTGGAAGGGTGAATATGACCATATAAATGCGCTGCAGATGATAGAGACCTATGAATGCGCTGATCCTTACGCAACCGCGGAGATGGAAGATATCGGCGTGTGCACAGCTGTTAAGCGGATGGGAATACTTGATTATCTGATCATCCTGCGGGACAGCGTAAACATGGATGTCTTTCTGCTTGGTGCTACCCCTGAAAGCCTCTGGAGTTTGGGGGAAGCGATGTCGCTGGCTACAGAGGACAATGTGGAAGCGGCGGATATCTTTGCCACAGCGATGAAGAACAATTATGTCGTAGGCAGTACAATTATTGACGCTATATTGGCTGGCAGATTTTGAAGCAAAGTATAAAGTAACACCGGGGACAGTTTTCACATGAACCGTCCCCGGTGATATTTTTCGTGATTGCTTAGTCACTTCGTGATCAGTTCAGACTAGCTGCTCGCGAAGGCAACATTGTACTTCGAATTCGGTGCTCCGTCGCGAGCTAAGTAGAGATAGGACTGAACCTAATATTGTTTTATTCTTGGAAAGCCTCAGCCTTGCGTGCGGCATCACAGATCAGCTGAACCACAGCATCATAGCCCAGGAAACCGGTGTCCAGGCACAGAGTATAATTGCGGCTGTCTCCCCACTTCTTCCCTGTGAACTGTTCATAATACATGCGCCGGGCTGAATCCGTTTTCTGCATCTTCTTCTGGATTTCTGTGGGATTATCACTGCCAATCAGGGTGCTGACACGCGCCGCGCGGTGAATATCACTTGCATAGAGAAAGACATTCAGGCTTGGAATGCCGGCTTTTTCCATGATATCATCCGCGCAACGGCCGAGAATCACGCAAGAGCCTTTCAGCGCTACCTCAACAATGAAACGCTGCTCGATCGTGCGGATATAATACTGCTGATCAGAGTAGGAAGCAGGTGCGATCATACGCAGAAACATTCCGGTACGTGTGATTTCCTCCTCTGCCTTTTCTACTTCCGACCTGTCCAGACCGCTTTCGTTTACTGCATTCTTAATAATATCCTTATCATAAAAATCGATTCCAAGTTCTTTAGCAACTCTTTGGCCGATGGAATGACCCCCGGAGCCGTATTCTCTGCTGATGGTAATAATCATGGTTTATGCCTCCTGATCTGTTAGCAATATCTGACGACTGTCATACAGAATAGTTATGTTATTAGTATTATGTTTACTAATGTTGGAAATCAATAGCCCCAGGTGAGGAGCTGCCAGGGGCCTTCATCGGCGCAGGCAAGCCACCACTGCCAGCCGGTATATTCATGATTCGGTTCCCAGGCGCCGGAAGCCTCTTTCGGAGAATGGAAGCTTGACTCAAAGCAGATGCACTGGGTGAAGTCCGGGTCGGAATCATCGGTCTCCTTCTCAGCTTTGGCATTTTTGAGATCGTTCATCCATTTGACGTTTTCGTCAGTGTTGCACTCATCCCCCATATAGGCGAGTTTGTGCATTTCGGTGCCCTCCCAGGTGGCGAACTCGTCCAGAATGAGAGCGAGGGCAGAGACCAGATCCTCAGGAGTATAAAGCTCTGAGGTCCCATAATCGAACTCGACGTCAGGAGGAAGCTCCAGATCCAGGCTTTCCCAAACAGCAGGCCAGTCAATCTCGGGTGCGGGCTCCTCTTTTTCCGCTTCGGCAAAGGCAGCAACGGACAAGCCTGCGCAAAGCGCCAGGACAAGAAGAAGAGAGATTATTTTTTTCATTTTTATACCTCCGTTATTTTTGTGCTCCGTCGCGAGCTAAGTTCAGGTGTAAGAATGAACTGAACAGTTATTATTATTTATGACTTTCGGGAAATGCGCTTCCGGCCGGCTGTGATTGCCCGCTGGGGGCAGACAAGTGTGCACAGGTGGCAACCGACGCACTTTGCTGCATCCAGGATAGGTTTGCGGTCATCCGAGAGGCGAATGGCCTGATGGCCGCCGTCGGCACAGGAGATCATGCATCTGCCGCAGCCGATACACTTCTCCCTGTGGAACTTCGGGAAGAGGATGGTATCCCGCTCCAGAACATCGGTGGTGAAGCTGATTGTATCCATAGCGAGACCCTGAGCCTCTTTGACGCTTTGGAACCCCATCTCCGCGAGATAAAGATTCAGACCGGATTTTAGATCGTCGATGATGCGGTTGCCGTACTGCATCACAGCTGTTGTGACCTGGATGCTGCCCGCACCGAGCAAAATGAACTCCAGCGCGTCAACCCATGTTTCCACACCGCCCATGGCACTGATGTGAAGGCCTGCAAGGGCCGGATTCCGGCTCATCTCAGAGATAAAACGAAGAGCAATCGGTTTTACGGCATTGCCGCTATATCCACCAACGGCAGACATGCCGTGCACCGACGGAGAGGACACATAGGTGTGGAGATTGATGCCGACGATGCTCTTGATGGTATTGATGGCCGCAATGCCGTCCGCTCCCCCGCGTTTGGCTGCTTCAGCCGCGGGGCTCATCGTGGCAACGTTCGGCGTGAGCTTGGCAAGAATCGGGATTCCTGCACCGCGTCTGGCAGCTGCAGTAAAGCGCTCTACCAGCTCCGGCACCTGCCCGATATCCGAGCCGAGGCCGCCTTCTGCCATATTCGGGCAGGAGAAGTTCAGCTCAATGGCATCGGCACCGTTTTCCTCACAAAGCCGGGCAAGCGACTCCCACTCCGCCTCATTCTGCCCCATCATGGAAGCGAGAATAAATTTGGACGGATAGTTCTCTTTCAGGCGGCGGAATATTGCCATGTTTTCCGCTACACTATGATCGGACAGCTGCTCGATATTTTTAAACCCGATGATGCTGCCGTTATCTCCGGTGATGGCGGAAAAACGAGGCGATGCCTCATGGATATCCAGAGAGCAGATGGTTTTAAAGGCAACACCTGCCCAGCCGGCCTCGAAAGCTCTGGCACACATATCGTAGGTGCTGGCCACCACAGAGGACGAGAGCAGGAAGGGATTCTCCAGGGGAACGCCGCAAAGGTCGGTGCGAAGTGCTTCTTCCCTCGTGGGGGCAGGAACTTCAAGCTCCGGTGTGACTTCGGTGCAGAGGCGCGTCATCAGGGCACGAATGGGAACCTGATGCGCACGGACGCATGCTTCCTCACAGGGGGCAGAGCAGTTCAGGCACGGATTTTCCGCCGGAAAGCGGGAGGCGGCAGTTCTTTCATTAGCGAACCAGATGCTGCGAAGCATCGATGCCGGGTCGAGGACGGGGCAGGCTTTCGTGCACGGTGCATCATGGCACAGGGCACAGTTGAGCATATCGGAGCGAAACAGTTTTTTCTCGGTCATTTTTTCTCCTTACAGAGTAGGGACAACTAAGTATTTAAACTGCAAGGTAACTATTCAGTCACTTCGTAACAAGTGCATTCTATGGCTCGCGAAGACAACTTAATATCTCGATTTCAGTGCTCCGTCGCGAGCTAAGAATTGTAGACAAATTTTAATAGTTACACTGGAGTTTTATTCTTCCGGGATCAGGAAAGAAAGGACGGCATCATTTTCATCCACCGGGAAAAGACACGGGATTTCATTGCCCAGCGCATGAACGGTACGGAAATACTGCGAATCCATCACAATTCCGCCGGAATGGGTACTGAGCCAGAGAACCGAGCCCTCATCATCATGCCAGAGACCGTGAAGAGTCAGGTTTCCGTACCGCTCACTGTAGAGCTTTGCCTCCACCGGAAAATGGTCTTCCCGTACTTTGAAGCCGAGCCTTCTGGTGAGGAGATTACGGATGGAATCGAGCTGGGTGACATCATAGGCCAGCCGATACTCCGCAGATTGTGCATAATAACGCTTTACGGACAGATTCAGTGCCCAGCTCCCGTAGAGACAGTAATAGATGCCGGACTGCCGCAGGCGCCGATTAATGTCGACCACATCAATAATGGTGACAACTTCCTTTTCTTCACAGCTGAAAGCGCTTTCGGCATAGAACATAATCGCAAGGAAGTAGCATGGTACATCAAAAAAGGGAATTTCCGGCAAAACCGAGATAATACGGAATGCTGCAAGCACATCGGAAGCCGTAAAAAGGAAAGCGCTGGCACGGTAAAACCGGTTGTGCAGAGAGAATGAGAGCTTTGACCATAGGATCCACATGTAAAAGAGCCAGACAATGATAATGAGAATCTTCATACCCGTCCGTACCGAAAACTGGCTTTCGATCACGTTATCGATCGGTTTTCGGAAGATCAGGAGCAGAAGAACCCCGACCCCCATCAGATAAAGGACCAGCATGTGCTGCTTTTTGTCAATCCTCCCGGTTTGGGCAAGGTTGAAAATCAGGACCAGGTGGCCTATCACATAAAACGGGGCGCTGAAAACAACATTGTAAGCGGCAATTTCGTCGGCCAGAGCATAAAGGAGCATTGTAGCAACCAGCAGCATATTGCGCTTTCTGGGATTGGATTTACTGGCATAAACCGTACAGGCGATGAGAAAAAGATCAAGAACGCCCTTGACCAGCACATCACACCACTTGCCGACCGCAATGATCCTCTCGTAGTTGAAAACATAGATCATAATCAGGCCGACAGTAACCACAGCCACGTTGAGCATGGTTTTCTCTTTTTCGGAATAGCCTTTTTTTCTCATCTCTCTCCCCAACGGGCGTAAGCCGCCAACCCCCGAATTATCTTCTGTGCGGGAGCATGTCGCGCAGCTTATAAAAGCGTTCCCGAATAATTTCACAGAGCCGGTCAGCGTTTTGCTCACTGTAGCCGCCTGCAAAGCATTCTGCGGTTTTAATCGGTTCTCCGATGACCGCATGGTTCATGCGGAAGGGCTTAAGCTTGCCGTCGATGTAAACCGGAACCAGATCAATTCTCTGCCGAAGCGCCAGAAGGGCCACCCCTTTTTCCACTTTTTCCATCAGGTGCTCGAGATATCTTGTCCCCTCGGGAAAAACGCAGAGAACCTTCCCCTGCTTCAGGGTGCTGATGCATGCGCGCATAGCCGTAAGATCAAAACTGTGCCGCGCCACCGGAATCATATGGAGCTGCTTTTCCAGCAGCCATGACAGAAAGCGGTTGCGGATCAGCTCATGCTTGCCGAGGGTGAACAGCTCGTAGGGACAGAGCAGGCCGAGGATCCCCGGATCGATTGCGTTTTTGTGGTTTGCGATCAGGATATACGGAGCTTTCAGATGCTGAAGCCCCGACCGGTTGATCACACGCAGAGGATAGACAAGATGAAATGTGAGCCATCCGATGGGACGCAGAAACGAATAAAGAAACGTCTTCGGCTTTTTTACAACAGTCACTTCTTCCAGACAGGTGTTCATCAAAACCTCATCTTTCGTTTTCAATGAATTCAACCAGATCCCGGATACTCCTGATGGTTTTGACAGCGTCATCCGGAATTTCGATGTCGAACGCATCTTCCAGATCAAAAACAATGGCAAAATAACTGACGGAGTTGAGCCCCAGGTCATCGACGAGGAGCATGTCCGGTGTCATTTCCTCTTTACTTACCTCGGTATAACCCTCCAGTATTTCAGCAACTTCATCAAACATGATCCAGCTCCTTTCTCACTTCATGGCGCAGGATTTTTTTAGAGGTATTTTTCGGGAATTCCGTGCTGCGGAGAACGACAGTCTTGATTCTCTGGGTAGGCGGAAGCGTGTCATTATAGTGCCTGATCTGTTCTTCAAACCACTCCTGTCGGTCCATGTGCTCTTCGTCGGGATAAATCATGACGGAAATGGAGCCGTTTTCCTCGTACACCATAGCCTCGGCTATGCCTTCGATCCGCTCTATGCCGGCTTCCAGTTTTTCCGGGGAAACATTTTCTCCGTCACTGAGAATAATAAGGTTCTTTTTCCGGCCTGTCAAGAAGAGAAAACCATCTTCATCCAGGTAACCGATGTCCCCCGAGGCATACCATCCGTCTCTGAGAGCTTCCGCTGTTGCTGCTTCGTCGTGATAGTACCCCATCATGACATTTTCGCCGCGGATCATCACTTCACCGTCGTCTGCAATGCGCAGCTGACAGCATTCAATGGCACGACCGCAGGAACCCTCTCGATGATAGAAGTTTCGGTTTGCCGCGATGCCGGGAGAACACTCTGTTGCTCCGAATGCCGTGATCAGCTCAATCCCCCAGGCACGGAATTCCTTTTCATAGTAAGGATCAAGCGCAGCACCGCCGATGAATATATATATCAGGTCACCGCCGAAGGGTTCGCGGACTTCGTGCATCAGGGAGCTGCGGACATCGATGCCCAGCGAATACAGGAAGAGGCTCAGACGCATGGCCGCACGCAGCTTTTTGTATTTGCCGGTCTTTTTCGCATTTTCCATAATCATGCGATGGAAAGTCTGTATATGCAACGGAACCAGCATCACGGTAATGGGTTTCGCATCTTTGAAATCCGCCATCAGGTAGCGTGTGCCGGTGTTGATAAAGACTGTGACTCCCCAGCAGATATACATCAGCATCGACACAACCAGGCCGAATGTATGATGGAAGGGCAGGACGGACATCGAAGGACCTTCCGGATTGAAAAAATGGCAGCCGCTGTTGATATCCGCCACAAGATTGGCCTGATTGAGCATAACGCCTTTGCTCTCACCGGTGGTGCCGGAAGTATACACAATCATGGCAAGTTTTTTCAGATCCTGCGGGAAATCCAGGAAAGAACGGTCCCCGGATTGAAGGATGAGCTCCCCTTCGGCAATCAGGGCATCCAGATCGGAGAGAAGATGGACTGAAACGTCAGGAACCTCTTCTCCTAAAGCGGCAGCAAGCTTTTTGGATGTAAAGACATGAGAGCTCTCGCTGTGTCTAATAAGGCGGACGAGCTCTTCCCGAGGGAGGTCTTTATCCACAGGGACAATGACACAGCCGCTGAGAATCACTGCAAAATAAACCACAAGCCATGGATAGGAATTACCCTCGATCAGGGCGATGTGCTTTTCGCGAATGCCATGGTGCAAAAGCCACGATCCCAGCGCACTCACATCTCTGTAAAAGCCCGCAGCTGTTTTATCCGCGATTTCTTTTCCCTTCCGGAAGCGGAAAGATATCCTGTCGGGATAATCCTGCGCCTGCATTTCAAGCATGTGCTTCAGGCTGTCGATTCTCGGAAGTTCATACAGGGGATAAGGGCGATTGGGATGGATCATTGCGATCATCACTCTCCTTATTCATCCAGTTTGAGGACTGCGAGGAATGCTTCGGTAGGAATCTGGACCGTGCCGAGCTGGCGCATCTTCTTTTTGCCTTCCTTTTGTTTTTCAAGAAGCTTTTTCTTACGGGTGATATCACCGCCGTAGCACTTGGCAAGAACGTCTTTACGAAGAGCCTTGACGGTTTCACGTGCTATGATCTTGCCCCCGATTGCCGCCTGAATCGGCACTTCAAAAAGCTGGCGCGGTATATTGTCTTTCAGCTTTTCACAGAGTTTACGCGCACGGGCATAGGCTTTGTCCTTATGGGCAATGAAGCTGAGAGCATCCACCTGGTCGCCGTTGAGGAGCATGTCAACCTTGACGAGCTCACTGGGCTTGTATTCGCTCAGTTCATAGTCGAGCGAGGCATAGCCCTTCGTACGGGCTTTGAGTGTATCAAAGAAATCATAGATGATTTCGTTGAGCGGCATTTCATAATGGAGCTCCACGAGGCGCTGGTCGAGATACTGCATATTTTTGTACTCCCCGCGGCGTTCCTGGCAGAGAGGCATAATGTTGCCGACGAATTCATTCGGGGTGATGATGCTGACTTTCATATACGGCTCGTGTGCCTCGGCAATGCTCGCAGGTTCCGGGTAGTTGTGCGGGTTATCCACAAAGACGACGGAACCGTCCGTCTTGACGATTTTATAAATGACGGATGGAAGAGTTGTGACAAGGTCCAGGTCAAACTCGCGCTCAAGGCGCTCCTGGATCACTTCCATATGGAGCATACCGAGAAAACCGCATCGGAAGCCGAACCCGAGGGCAATGGAGCTCTCCGGCTCAAAGGAGAGAGAGGCATCGTTGAGTTTGAGCTTTTCCAGCGCGTCGCGGAGGTCGGGATATTTAGAGCCGTCCTCGGTGTAAATGCCGCAGTAGACCATCGGGCGGGCAGGCCGGTATCCCGGAAGCGCCTCTTTTGTGGGATTTGCAGCCAGGGTGACCGTATCGCCGACGGTCGTATCGGCCACATTCTTGATACTGGCCGTGAAATAACCGACATCACCGGCAGAGAGCTCCGAACACGGGTCAAAACCGATGGGCCTCAGATGGCCGACTTCCACTACCTTGTAAACCGCACCGGTGGACATCATTTTTACTTCGGAATCCCGGCGGATCACGCCGTCAAACACACGGATAAATACGATAACACCGCGGTAACTGTCGTACTGGCTGTCGAAAATGAGGGCCTTGAGCGGTGCGGACGGATCTCCCGAGGGAGCCGGAACCCCTTTGACGATCTCATCTAGGACCGCATCGATGTTGATGCCGGCTTTGGCACTGATTTCAGGGGAATCCTGGGCAGGGATGCCGATGATCTCCTCGATTTCGTCCTTGACCCGCTGCGGATCAGCTGCAGGAAGGTCAATTTTGTTGATAACGGGCAGAATCTCGAGGTTGTTGTCCATTGCAAGATACGTGTTGGAAAGCGTCTGCGCTTCAACGCCCTGCGATGCATCCACCACGAGAAGCGCCCCTTCACAGGCGGCGAGAGAACGGCTGACTTCGTAATTAAAGTCAACATGGCCCGGGGTATCAATCAGGTTGAGGGTATAGGAATTGCCGTCCGGAGCAGGATACGTGAGCCCGACTGCGCGCGCCTTTATGGTAATGCCCCTCTCCCGCTCGAGATCCATATCGTCGAGGATCTGATCTTCCATAATACGCTGCTCAACGGCGCCGCACTTCTCGATCAGGCGATCAGAGAGGGTGGACTTGCCATGGTCGATATGGGCGATGATCGAAAAATTACGAATAAAATTCTGAGAAATCATGGTATGTCTCTTTTCTGATTTATCGGTTGCCGTACATGGCCTGATAGTAGTTCTGATATTCGCCAGAAATGATTTCCGACCACCAGTCTTCATGGCTGAGATACCAGGAAATGGTCTGCCGGATACCGTTTTCAAACTTTGTCTCCGGGAGCCAGCCAAGTTCATTGTGGATTTTGGTGGGATCTATGGCATAGCGCATATCATGGCCTTTCCGGTCGGTCACATAGGTGATCAGACTTTCGGGCTTGTGAAGCTCCTGGCAAATCAGGCGGACAATATCGATGTTGCGCATCTCATTGTGCCCGCCGATGTTGTAAACCTCACCGATCCTGCCTTTGTGCAAAACGAGATCGATGGCTTTGCAATGATCTTTAACATAGAGCCAGTCCCGCACATTGAGGCCTTCGCCGTAAACGGGAAGAGGCTTGTCGTGCAGGCAATTGATAATCATAAGCGGAATCAGCTTTTCGGGAAAATGATAAGGCCCGTAGTTGTTGGAGCAGCGGGAAATGGTGACAGGGAGATCATAGGTGCGCTTATAAGCCAGCACAAGCAGATCTGCCCCGGCTTTGGAACTGCTGTACGGAGAGCTGGTATGGATCGGCGTCTCCTCCGTAAAGAAGAGATCCGGCCGGTCAAGCGGCAGGTCACCGTAGACTTCATCGGTGGAAACCTGATGGAATCGGATGTTTCCGAACGTGCGGCAGGCATCCATCAGAACTGAAGTGCCGATAATATTTGTCTCCAGAAAGATGGAGGGGTTCTCAATGCTCCGGTCCACATGACTTTCAGCTGCAAAGTTGATGACAGCATCGGGCTTTTCCTCTTCGAAGAGCGCATATACCCCTTCCCTGTCACAGATGTCAAGCTTTACAAAGCGGAAGTTCGGGGCATCCATGACGGACTTTAACGTGCTGAGGTTCCCGGCATACGTCAGTTTATCGAGGCAGACGATGCGCGCATCGGGATATGTTTTAAGCATATAGAAAATGAAGTTGCTGCCGATGAATCCGGCGCCGCCGGTGATGATATAGGTCATGGGGAACTCCTTTATCAAGGTAACCTCATCCGTCTGCCCTTTCGGGCAGCCACCTTCCCCGCATGGGCAAAGCTATAAGGTAACGTTATAATACTATTCTGTCATCGAGGACAGCACGGAGGTGCTCGCCGTAGGGACTTTTGCCGTAGCGTTCGGCACTCTGCGCGAGTTTTTCTTTTGTGATCCAGCCGAAACGATAAGCAATCTCTTCCGGGGCGGAAATGGACATGCCCTGATTCTGCTCAATCATATAAACAAAATCAGTGGCACGGCGGAGACTTTCAAACGTGCCGGCATCGATCCAGGTAAAACCGCGGCCGAGAAGCTGGGCATTGAGTTTCCCTTCCCGGAGATACAGATCATTGAGAGAGGTGATTTCCAGTTCACCCCGGGCAGAGGGCTGCACCTGATCCGCCATAGCACTCACGCCGGCCGGATAAAAGTAAAGCCCGACGATGGCGTAGTTGCTCCTGGGAGCGATGGGCTTCTCTTCCACAGAAAGAACCTTCACATTCTTTTCATCGCCGCCAATCCCCTTTTCCAGTTCCATGACGCCGAAGCGCTGCGGATCCTCTACGTAGTAGCCAAAGACCGTTGCACTGCCGTTCTCGGCATTTTCCACGGCGTGGGCAAGCTTGTGATAGAGCCCGTTGCCGTAAAAGATATTATCCCCGAGGATCATGGCACAGGGTTCATCTCCGACAAAATTCCGTCCGATGGTGAACGCCTGGGCAATGCCTTCCGGCTTATCCTGCACAGCATAGGAGAGATGCATGCCCAGAGCTTCCCCGTCACCGAAAAGCTCCCGGATACGGGGCGTATCGATCGGCGTGCTGATAATCAGCACATCCCGGATGCGTGCAAGCATAAGCGTGCTGAGCGGATAATAAATCATGGGTTTGTTGTAAACCGGGAGAAGCTGTTTGCTTGTGACAAGTGTGAGGGGGTAAAGGCGCGTCCCGGCACCGCCGGCGAGAAGAATCCCTTTCATGCAGAGGTCTCCTTTAGAATGATACTTCATTATAATCGATAACGGATTGCTTGTCTATACTGCGATTGGAGAGATTTTACAGGATTTTCTTTGACTTTTACGGAATGGGCGGTATAATAGATATGGTCAATAAGGAAGGATGATACACGATGAATGCGAGAAGATACAAGTGTCCGAGCTGCGGTGCCGGTCTGGAATTTGACAGCACACTTCAGGAAATGAAATGCCCTTACTGTCAGTCTGTTTTTCCGGTGGAAGATTTTATTGAAAATACTTCTTCGGAAAGCCCGATGCAGGCAAAGGGAACGGATCAGTTCGGTATGTACCGCTGTGGAACCTGCGGAGCGGAAATCATTGCCGAAGAGTCTACCGCATCAACAAACTGCCCGTACTGCTCCAATCCCGTCATACTGACAGGAAAGGTCTCCGGCGAGCTGATGCCGGATTATATCATCCCCTTCAAGCTGGACAAGGAAGCAGCCAAGGCTGCACTGCGTAAACATCTGAAAGGCAGGAAACTACTGCCGAGGGTCTTCACGGAGGAACATCATCTCGATGAAGTAAAGGGCGTGTATGTGCCTTTCTGGCTGTTTGACACAACGGCGGAGGCCAGTGCCTCCTATGCCATGACAAAAACGCGCATCTGGAGCGACGGGAACTGGCAATATACCGAGACCAGCGACTTTGAGGCTGTACGCTCCGGCAGGATCCGATTTGAAAACGTTCCGGCTGACGGAGCACGCAAAATGGCAGATGACCTGATGGAATCTCTGGAAACATTTGATTTTCAGAATGCCGTGCCGTTTGATCCTGTTTATCTGTCCGGATATTTTGCCGACAAATATGACGTCAGCGCAGAGGAAAGCCGGGAACGCATCGCCAAACGAATCAACACTTCCGTTTTTGATGCACTGCTGGATACTGTGCAGGGTTATGAAACCGTCAGAAAGACGGGAGGGACCGTCAGGCTTTGCGACACAAATGTCAAATATGCCATGTACCCGGTATGGATTCTCAACACAACCTGGCGCGGACATAATTACCGGTTCGCCATGAACGGTCAGACCGGAAAATTTGTCGGTGACCTGCCGGTGGATAATCTGATTTATTGGAAGTGGCGCCTGCTGTATGGGCTTGGATTTGCAGGTGTGCTGTACGGTGCCATGTGGGCACTGGGTGTGCTGTGAGGGGGTGTCTGCGTTGAAACGAAGAACTTCTATCCTCTGCCTCTCCCTGATTCTCCTGCTGGCAACCGTTTCTTTCCTTTCGCAGACTGCTCTCGCGGAAAGCCGAGCCGGAAAGATGCCGCTGATTATCGACAATGCCGGTGTCCTCTCTTCCTCCGAGATCTCGGCGCTGACGGAAAAGGCCCAGGAGATCAGCCGGACATATGCCTGCGACACTGCAGTGGTTTTCGTTCGCGGGCTGAGCGGATATTCTTCGATCATGGCGTATACGGATGACTTTTTTGACTACAACGGTTACGGATATAACGGTACACGCGACGGCGTGATGCTGCTGGTTGATGTGAAAGGAAGAGAATACTGGATTTCCACTTTGGGCTTCGGCATCGACGCGTTTACGGATGCCGGCCAGCTCTATCTGAAAGACCAGTTCGTCTCCTATCTCAGCCGGGGAGACTGGAGCGGAGCTGCGGATGCCTTCCTCTCGGGATGCGACCGCTTTCTCCATCAGGCCAGAAACGGAAATCCCTATGATATCGGCAATATGCCGAGAAAGAATTTCAATCTCGCACTCCTCCTCGGCGATGTGGGTCTTGGCGTGCTGCTCGGCGGGTTGCCGCTCCACAAATCAAAGAAAGAAATGAAAAACGTCAAGGAACAACGTGACGCAGAAGAATATATCTATGGGAAAGCACCGGTCCTCACGCAGCGGGATGACCGCCTTCTTGGGAGACATGTGACAAGAATACCCATCCCGCGGGATACCGGAGGCAGCAGCGGCGGAGGTGGCAGCACCATCCATGTCGGGTCTTCCGGAAATACGCATGGCGGAAGCGGAGGACATTTTTGATAATAAGGTAACCTCATCCGTCTGCGTTGAAGCGCAGACACCTTCCCCGAAAGAGGAAAGCTATAAGGAAATAAAATTATAAACGGGAGAGCAGATGCTCTCCCGTCGTTTTATGCTGGAGGAAATCAAGTTGTCGGTGGTTCGTCTTTGCTGCGCTCGGTGAGAAGAACAGACGCCGTGTTTTTAACACCGTATGCGTCCGAGACTTGGCAGCGGTATGTTCCGTAAGCTGCACTTGTGACCCCGTGCGCTGACAGCTCGGAATAGCCCTTAGAGGAATCAGTATAAACATGGAGACCGTATGTATCATTGTTGCTTTCGCGATCCAGTGCCACTTCTATCCACTCACCGCTCACATCATCATACTTCTGCCATGCAAACTTCAGTTCAAAACCCTGTGCGTAGACCGTAAAGATCGGAACGTTCTGTGCATCATCATCCGCGCCGCCGCGGCCGAGATAAGTTGCAACACTTGTCGGATCCTTGGTGATCGTGATGTTCTTACTGGTTGTCGACTCGGTAATCGTCGTGCTTACACTGCCGATGGACTTCTCCAGTGCATCAACCTGCTTCTGCAGCTTGTCGGTGCTGTTCTGGATCTGATAGAAAAGACTCAGCATTTCCTGGTTCATATTTTCCAGATCCTTTTTCATACCTGCTACGGAAACAATAGAAATCAGGCAGAGCAGAAGACATGCAATAAGGCCGATTGCGATCAGACCGTTGCCGGATACCGGCGATTTGCCGCCTCTTGAGGCACTGTTCTTACCACCGGACTTACTGCCGGAAGCTCCGGACTTTGCCTTGTTGATACCGTTGGATAATGCAGAGCCGATGGATCCAAGTGCTTTGCCGCTCTTGGAAGACGTTTTTGCAGATTTTGTATCGTTTTTATCCTGTGTATCCTGCGCAGCAAACTGTTCCGTCATCTCAGCTGCCGGATCTGCAGGAGCAGCAAGACCGGTTTTGTGCCCGCAATAAGGGCATTCAACCAAATTGTCATCAATTGTACTGCCGCAGAATTTGCAAGTCATAAAAAACACCTCTTTCAGCTTGCGATTGTATCCGCATTGTAACTCAATTGTTCAATTGTGTCAACACTTTTTTGCAAAAAATATTCAAAAAGGAGAAAAAAATCCCCACCAGGCCCCAATTGTCTGGGCATTTTGCCTGAAAAAAAGCTCTGACCGAGATTTTCGGCCAGAGCTTCGGAATACAAGATATTGATTTTACCCTCGTTCGAAGTTGTCAAACATCGCGTCTGTAGCGGCGCGAATAGCGGCTGTAACTTCCTCGACAAGAGCCGGATTCCATTTATCCGGTGTTTCTCGCAGAAAAGAGGTTTTATCCACTCTGTTATCAAAAATACCGATCGGCAGATGATAGGTTTCACCGTGGGCACAAACAGTGAGCGTATTTTTTTTCTCAGAATGCTGCACAAGGTATTCCATATCGTCACAGCCGTAATCACCCAGCATAACTGCCATCGGAACACCGTGATGCAGATTGGAGCCGGGGTCATCGGGATCTGCACGGTCGGCATTCTTTCTTCTGGATTCTTCCGGGGTAACCCAAAGGTAAAGCACAACGGCTTTTTTCAGGATTTCCGGGCAGAACATCGGCAGGGAGTACTGATAGCCAAAAGTGCCTGTGAGAGGCATTTCTGACCCATCCGGCCCGCCGCGTGCACATTCTATGACGATGGTCTTGTCTTCAAAGCTTTCGGGATACTGCGCATGTTTCTCCTCAAGCATGGCACGCGCTTCATCTTCCAGGGCAGAAGCAACTGCACTGCGCACAGAATCGGAAAGGAGGCCGAGGCGCGGAGGGAGTCCTGCCTGCCCGCCGGCGCGGTCAATCCGTTCAAGAAGGAGCATCGCAGCGGAATCAGGATGGGAAACATTCCGATTCATGAGATCGTGGTAGTCTTCATTCAGGAGACAGCACAGGGTGCCCCAGTCGCGCCCGTCGCAGAACGGCTCCTCCCCGGGATAAAAAATACGGTTCTCTCCCATTGCCTCAAGCTCATTGTCAATACGGCGCATCATATGTACATACGGGAAGTCGTCAAGCTGCAGATTTTCCCCGATGTGGAACTCTTTCAGGAGACGCTCAGGGGGCAGATTTGCCATGAAGTTCCTTACTTCCGATTTACCGGATGCCGGCAGAGCAACAAGCAGAATAATATCAAACGAGTTCTTTTCCATTTGCAACAGTTCCTTTCTTTATCAGCTGAGCACCGTCAGCCACTTTGTTTTATCAACAATGATTCTCTGATGAGAACCGACATAATCCATCATGATCTCAACGATCTCTCTGCCTGAATCCGAGAGAACCGGGCAGGATGTATAAAGCGGGTAACCTCCTGCTCCGGAGCTGCGGTAACTGTTCAGGCAGAGCGTCAGTTTTCGGGAAGCATCCAGTTCCTGACCCTGACAGAGAATGGAAACCACACGCTTTCCCGCCGGTCTTCGCAGATCAAACACCGCATGGATTCCGGAAAAATAGTCATAGTTGTAATGCTGGGGGACGGGATGCAGAAAAGCACTGCTGATGCACGGATTCCCCTGTTCATCCAGTTCAAAATACTCCGCACATCGCTCCAGTGCTGCTGCAAGAACACTGCGGTCAACCTCAATCACCTTCAGCGTGTTGGAGAAGATATAGTTGGAGACAACATCCCGGATGCTCACATCCGTCGCAAAACCGATGACACTGTTGGCAAGGCTTGTCACCGAGAGATCGGCTCCCGTAGCTTCAAGCTGAACCTGGTTGAAAAAATTTGCAATCAGAGATCCATGAAGTGCCATAGAAAGAGAATCTTCCGGCAAAAGCGGAATATCCAGATGACCGACAGGGCGATCCAGCCAGCGGGCAGCCTGTTCTTCGGCAGAAGCGAGAATATTCCATACAGCCTCGTCCCTTTTCTCTCCGGCGGATACAAACCGGGAAACAACCCTGGCCTTATCACCGGATTCCCGATCAGGGACGTCGACTTCAAGGCGCAGAAAACCTTTGGCTTTATCCGGAGGCTGGCAAATATGTGTGCCGAAAAGATCGCAGCCGTCAATCTCCAGATGCTGATGGCCTGTCAGAAGGACATCAAACCCAAGCTCCCGGCAGATCCGCCAGCCCTGATTCTCGTCGGTGTGAAAAATCTCGCGTCCGGTATCAATATCATTTTCGAAACCGCCGTGATAGATGCAGACCGTGACATCTGCCCCGGCGGCAATCAGATCCTCATAGGCTTCTGCCGCCGCTTCAAAAGCATCCGAAACGGTTACTCCCCTGAGATTTTCCGGAGGTTCCCAAAGGGATACATAGTGGCTCGTCACGCCGGTGAGGCCTACACGCAGCCCGTTATCCATCGTAACAAGAGCCGTTTTCTCCACGCCTCGGATTCCCTTCACATTGGCACAGAGACAACGTGCATCCAGCTGCGTGAGATACTCCTCTATCTGTCCGATGCCGAAATCAAAGTCATGGTTGCCGAGTGTGATAAACTGATAGCCTGCGGCGTTCATTGCCTGTGCCGGGAGATACTTCTTCGTATGGCCGCTCTTCTGATAAAAACAAGTAAAAGGGCTGCCCTGCAGGGTATCTCCCCCGTCAATGATCAGCGTATTCTCTCCCCGCGCAAAAAGGCCTGCGCAATTACACAGGCCGGATGCGTGTTCTTTTCCCGAAGCATAGTCAAGATTCGAGAAATAACCGTGTATATCGCTGGTAAACGATATCGTAAATGAGCGATCATGCCCCATGCGCAAGCTTCTTTCGGATTCTCGTAGAAACCAGCTCAATGATCATGACAAGCACCATCAGACCCCAGACAAAGGATCCGACCATAGCCCAGCGGCGGCTGTTCAGGCACTGTACAAGCGACGCGCCTATTCCTCCTGCCCCGACGATACCGAGGGTTGTCGCATCTTTGAGGTTAATATCAAACCGGTAAATCGCGGTGGAGATAAAACTTGCCGTCAGCTGCGGGATAACGCCATACCGGATCTTCTGGAATGGTGTACAGCCCATAGCATCAAGACTTTCGAGAATTCTGGTATCAAGGTCCTCTATAGCCGTGATATACATCTTCGAGATCATACCGATCGAACAAACTGCCTGGGTGATCACACCGCACTGTGGGCCGGGCCCTGTCACACGGATCCACATCAGTGCCCAGACAAGGCTCGGAATCGTACGGATCAGCAGGATCAGAACACGAAACAGATAGGCAATCGGCTTCGGCATAATGTTTTCGGAGGCCAGAAATGCAAACGGAATCGCAAGAATAGCCCCGAAAACCGTTCCCAAAACAGCAATTGCCATGGTCTGTAAAAGTAGATACGGAACATCAGTGTCCTTGGTGCCGAAAAGCAGACTTTTATCCGGGTTAAAGATGCCATAGAAAACACCCTTGGCAACTTCAGCACCGACCGATGTAACCCCGTTGAAATTCACTCCGGATGAAGACCATCCGACCAGAACGGCTATAATCAGTACAATGACTGTATACAGAATCCATTTTCTCGGGCGGGCAGCATAAACCTCGGCTATAGTGAGCTGACGGTCAGCATTCTGCTCCAGATTTTTTAACAGTTCACTCATTGCTACTCCCTTCTCAGCTCAGCTTCTTGCGCAGATACTCACTGAAGAATTCAATGGCAACCACGACAACGAAAAGGGTAAGCAGCACCATGCCAAGCCCGTTATAATCACGCCAGCCGACACGTTCATTGATGGTAATGCCCAGACCACCGGCGCCCACATAACCGAGAATAGCGGAAGCACGGATGTTCATCTCAAAGCAGTAGAGTGAGTGACTGAGATAGACGGGAAGGATCTGCGGTACACAGGCCGACCAGAACGCCCGAAACTTGTCAGCCCCGAGGGCCTCCATTGCCTCGAAAGGACCCATATCTATGGTCTCAATGCTCTCAAAGAGCATCTTAGCCACGATGCCGAACGTAAAGATCGAAATGGCAACCGTACCGGCAAATGTGCCAAGCGAAAAAATCAATGCACAGACCTGCGCCAGAATCAGTGTCGGCAGGGTACGGATCAGACCGAGAATAAAACGGAAAAACGAAACAATCGGCACATTCTTATTAATGTTGCTGGAAGAGAGAATAGCCACCGGAAGTGCCAGCAGACAGCCGATTACCGTTCCGAGAATGGACATTTTTATCGTATCCAGCAGAGGGTTGATTACCTTTGGGAAAAAGCTCCAGTCCGGCTGGAAGATTTTCTTCAGAAGGTCAAGCATCTTTGAAAAACGGGTAGTGATCACGGAAAGGTCAAACCCTGTCATCTGCAATGCCCAGTATAATACCAGGACAAGAGCAATGAGAATCAGCGGCATGCGGCTGCGAGGCCGATCTACCGTCTTTCCATTGGGCAACGTGATGACCTGCGGTTTGAAGATCCTGTCAAAAAGTTTTACTTTGAGCTGTTCCTCTTCTCCGTGTATTTCTTTCTGCTTCATGTGCTTATTCCTCGCCGAGTGTGGGAACCTTTGTCCCGTTATAGACCTCGTCGATCTGCTCCTGAGTAATCGTTCCTGCAGGGCCGTCAAAAACGATCTGGCCTTCGCGTACTCCGATCACACGATCACAATACTGCAGGGCAAGGTCAACATGATGAATGTTAAGCAGAATGGTGATATTATAATCCTTATTGATACGGACAAAATCCTTCATCACCTGGCGGGCCATAATGGGGTCCAGCGAGGCAACCGGTTCGTCAGCCAGAATAATCTGCGGATTCTGGTTAAGCGTACGTGCAAGAGCAACGCGCTGCTGCTGGCCGCCGGAGAGCTGGTCGCAGCGGGTATAGGCTTTGCTGAGAATGCCTACCTTGTCAAGACTTTCGAGTGCGTGCATCTTCTGATCTTTATTGAAGATTCCGAAGAGCACCCTGAAGAAATTCATCTCCGGGACTTCTGCCGTCAGCACATTCTTGATGGCAGTAGAGCGGGAAACCAGATTGAAACTCTGGAAAATCATACCGACCTTTCGGCGGAACTTTCTCAGTTCCTTGCCCTTGAGGGTGTTGACATCAACGCCGTCAACCGTCAGTGTGCCGCTTGTGACATCGTGCATACGGTTGATGCAGCGCAGGATTGTGCTCTTCCCCGCGCCTGACAACCCGATTACTGCCACAAACTCTCCCTGTTCGATCTGCAGGTTGATATCTTTTAAAGCCGTGAACCCGTTGGGGTATGTTTTATAGACATTTTTGAATTCAATCATGCTGTGACTCTTTTCTTTCTCCGTTATACTTGGATGAAACATTCAAAATGCGCCCTGCATTACAGGAATACAGGGCGTATGAATTCGTGTTTTCAGAGAATTTTACTTTGCAAACGCGAGAGCTGCGCGGGCACCGTCATAATCGGAGTCAACCGCTTTTGCATAACCGGTATGGCTGTAGACATCGAAGATTGCCTTGCCTTCTTCGGTGCTGATGATGTTGATGAAGCAATTCTGGAGAGCTTCCACGATCTCGGGGGTGTAGTAGGGGCTTTCCTTGGAGATTGCAACCGTGTCATTGTAAATACCGTCGGTTACACCGATGACATTGAGCTCATCCCAGATAGAAGCGCTGCGGCCCATGCCCTGCTTGCCGGTCGGATCCTGCTGATCGGTCGGGAGGTTCCAGGAAGCTTCATAGTCATTACGGCCGTCTGCATAGCAGACAATAATATCAACCTGCTCAGCTGCTGCCATAGAGAATGCAGTGCCGTAGCCGGAGTCAAGCGGAGTAACCTTGGAGAGGTCGGAAATCTTTTTGCCGTCATAGTTCTGCATAAGCCAGAGTGCAGGATAAATGTAGCCGGCAGAAGAAGACGTCTTCTGGACAGCCCATGTTGCACCGTCAAGATCTTCCCATGTGAGAGCTTCACCGGCATTGACCTTCTCAGCAAGCTTCTTACCGTACTCGGTGGGAGCTGCATAAATGAGGGCGCGGTAGAAAGTGACCTGCGGACCATTCTTCAGCGTCTTGTTGGCTTCACCGTTCCAGTCAGCTGGATTGGTGCTGTCGTTGGAGAGGCCGTTGCGGGTTGCAGTAAGGATAACGTCTGTATCATCGGAATAAAGTGCGTAGGTTCCGCCCGGAAGCCAGCCGATATCGATGGCGCCGGCAGACATTGCTTCACCGGTTGCATCATAGCTGGTACCAACGGTAATGTCTACTTCGTCAATGTCATAGCCGAGCTTTGCCATTTCGGCCTGAACGAGCTCCGGAAGATTTGCCGTGCCGGCGATAATAACGTCAGCATCCTTAGAGGGGACGAACTCGAGGGTGAGCTTGTCGAAATGCTGGTTGTCAGCAAATGCGGCAGCGGAGAGCGTGCAGAGCGCGCAAAGAACGAGGACGATTGCGAGGAATTTCTTCATGATGTTCTCCTTCAAGAAATATTTATTATAAGCGGAAAACCCGCATATAATAGCACAAAGAACAGGCCCGGATAACCTGCCGCCCCGGAACAGAAATCCCTTCTGTATTTTAAACTTCCTACAAGATATGCCTCCGGAGCACAGATGATTATACTATATCTTTCTTTTTTTGTAAATGGCTTTATTCATCTTTTTTTGCTTTTATGTTGAGTTCAGACAAAAACAAATTCTTTCAGCCGGTCAAAGGCTTCCCTTTCAAGAGAAAACGGCAAAGCCAGGTTCATTCGTATGGAATCCTTTCGGAAGAAAGCTTCTCCGTTCTGCCAGATGACTCCCTTGCGCACCCCTCGCTTCTGTAATTCACCGATGGGAATGCCGTGTTGTGCACACCATTCTGCGCAGTCCAGGAAGAGCATATAAGTGCCCTGCGGACGCATCACCTGCACACCCTGAAAATTCTCCTCAATAAAACTGCAGGCATAGGCGAGGTTGCTGTCAATAACAGAGATCATTTCGTCTGTCCAGCGTGCTCCCTCTTCACTGTAGGCCCCCAGCAGAGCGTGCATGGACAGCACATTCATATCGTTATAGTGTGTGGAAGCCCCTTCAAAACGAACCCGGTCTCGCAGGAGCGGATTGTGGATCACATGATACGAACCGACAAGTCCCGCCAGACTAAAGGTTTTGCTGGGGGCGTAAAAAGTTATCGTCCGGTTTTTTGCATCTTCCGAGATCGTATACGCGGGGATGTGCCGATGGCCGGGCATGATGATATCGCTCCAGATTTCATCGGAGATCACAAGGCAGTCATTGGCGGCATAGACCTCCATAGCTTTCTCGATTTCCCAGCGTTCCCAGACGCGCCCGCACGGATTGTGCGGAGAACAGAAGATTGCGAGATGAATGTGATTCTCACGGAGCTGCCGATCCATATCCTCATAGTCCATCCGCCAGATACCGGCATCGTCCCGCTTCAGTTCGCTGAAAACCATCTTTCTGCCAAGCCCGTTGAGTGTGCCTGTAAAGCCGACATACGTCGGGGAATGCACCAGAATATTCTCACCGGGTGCAGAAAAGGCACAGACAGCTGAACGCACTCCGCCGAGCACACCGTTTTCATAACCGATGGATTCCTTTGTGAGGCTGCCATCTCCTTTTCTTTCCCTGTGCCAGCGGATAATGGCATCATAATACTCCTCCGGAGGCGCAAAATAACCGAAATTCGGCATCTCCAGTCTCTTTCGGATAGCATCCAGAACAAAAGGACCTGCGGGAAAACTCATATCGGCAATCCACATCGGAATCGTGGAAAAGCCTTCCTCTACGGTTACCCCTTCAAAAGGGATCTTATCTGCGGCAAGTGAATCCTTCCCATGCCGTTCAAGTATCGTGGTAAAATCAAACGTCATAACTGCTCTCTCCTTATAAGATTTCTGAGAGAAAGTATAGAACAAAAAACAGAAGAAGTAAAGAGAAGTTGATTGCACTCTGCTTGGAATTGTGCTATAGTATTTTCATCAAAAAAGAAAGGACTTCACCAGTCATGAAAAAATTCATTTCCGAATTTAAAGAATTCATCAGCAAGGGCAACGTGATGGATCTGGCCGTCGGCGTTATCATCGGCGGTGCGTTTCAGGCAATTGTCAACTCTCTCGTGAACGACATTATCATGCCGATCCTCGGCGCTATCTTCGGCGGTCTGGATTTCTCCCACTGGGTGCTTGCCCTCGGCAAAGGCGAGAATGCGTCACAGCTTACTTACGGTAATTTTATTTCCGCGGTAATCAATTTCCTGCTGATGGCTTTTGTACTTTTCTCTGTTATCAAGGCAATTAACAAGGCAAAGAATGCAGTTAAAAAACCCGCAGAGGAAGCTCCCGCAGCCCCCACCACCAAGAAGTGCCCCTACTGCTTCAGCGAGATCGACATCAACGCCACCCGCTGCCCGCACTGCACCAGCGAACTCAAATAAATCGTCTCTCTATTTTCAACGGGATGCGCGAACGTTTGTTCGACGCATCCCGTTTTTCTTTCTTATAAAAGCAACTATACCTGGTTCTAGTGCCGGTATTACAGACTGTTGCGGTATTCGTTGGCACTCATCCCCTCAAGCTTTCGGAAAACCCGGGCAAAATGAGCGGGATCGGCATAGCCGATCATCTCCCCGATATCCCCGATCCGGAGGCTTGGATCAGCCAAAAGTTCCTTAGCAGCCTGGATACGGCGGGTGTTGAGGAGGTCGTAGAAATTCTTCTTTGTATAGCGGTTGAGAAGTTTGGAGAGGTGCCACTGTGAAACATAGCAGGCGTCTGCCACCTCCTGCA
>JAFQZI010000011.1 GCA_017406005.1 Oscillospiraceae bacterium
CGCTCCGCACTTGTACCCTGTAAGGGTATAAGCAGTTTTTCGGGTTCCAGACTGTGTCGGAACAATAAAGGGTGATCGTTAATTTTTCTCGCATAAAATACCTCCACTACTATTAATCTCACGATAGATCACTATCGTGAGATTAATATAACATATGTGATCAAATTTGTCAAGCGTTTTTCTCACGATTGTTTTCTAAAGTTTTACTAACGTTAGAATTACAAAAAGGTTTCGCAAACCGGCAGATATGACAAAATGACAAAAAGAATTTGTTGACGGATGAATCATCTTAACGTACTATCGAAAATAATAGGGAGCTGAGGTAGATCCGGCAGGGAGGATGGAATATGGAGAAGTTAACAGATGATCTGATTTACGAAAGTCTCTCCGTTGTGGAAGAGATTCCTTATGGCAAGGTGGCAAGCTACGGGCAGATTGCAAAGCTGATTGGCAGAGAAAAGAATGCGCGCCTTGTTGGAAAGGTTCTGAGCATGGCGGATCTGTACGGCGAATACCCGTGCCACCGCGTAGTAAATCATGCAGGAAGAACAGCGCCGTTCTTCCGTGAACAGAAAGAACGGCTGCTTGCAGAAGGCGTGACGTTTCTCGAAAATGGCTGTGTGGATATGAAACAGTTCCGATGGAAAGCGTAAAAACCGAACAATAGCGCAGATACGACAAAATGACAATACTCACAGAGATGAAGGAGTAAATATCCCCGGAGTATTGTCATTTTGTCACGCACATATGTTTTTGTTATTGTGCTTCCTGAATCAGTTCTTTGATTTTCTCAAAAAGATCCGATGCACTGTGGCGGCGGGAACGGGCGCAGTCCTGGGCCTGCCGTCCGCAGAGCAGACAGGTGCGGAAATTCGGACGGGACAGTTTTTGCCCATTGGGGGCAATAATATCGATATCGAAAATACGCCCAAGAGGGTGCCTTTCTTCAATTTCGCACATGGCGTCTTTCAAAGGTGAGGCTTCTGTCCGGATACTGGCGATCCATTCGTCGCCGGTTTTTTCATGTATTTCGTACTCTTTTTCGATCTCCCAGTTCCTCTCTGATAAAACAGAGAGGATTTCTTTTTTCCCTGCCTCAAAAGCCGAGCGGATCTCTTCGTCTGTTTTGACAGGGCCCGGAATGTTCATGCAGAAGGACAGTACAGGTTTTTCCGGGAACTGCCGGAGTAAGGAAGTCTGAAGTCTGGCCCGGTTCTCCCGGCAGAGCATCATATCCTGAGTGGTAACTTCGGCCATCGTATCTCCTTTTCAATAATGAATGACATTGCCGGCCGAGCGGATGCAGGCAACGAGGGGAGCGGCTTCCGAACTTTTGAGATACCTGTAAGTTGTTTCCGGCACGAGATTCTCCAGAAGGTTCCAGTTCTCTTCCTGCAATGCCTTACGAACCGTGGAAGCGCTGATCACTTCTCCGTTTTGCTCTTTCCTCGGTATAACGATACACCGAATGCCATGGAGCGGGAGTTCTTTTTGCATGATTTCATTATATATCCCTGTGACAAGGCTCCGCGGCTCCTCTCCCACATAACGTGTGGTAATGCCCAATGCTTCTGCAATCCGGGTAAAGATCGTCAGATCCAGAAGGGCATGCCCCCGGATGACAGACTCCTCATCCCGCTGAAAATAGCTCGGAAAGGTGGCGCTGCTAATGATATACGAACCGCTGTCATGAACGAACACATTGGAGAGATCGGCAACACCCTCAAGAATCAGCTTTTTCCGCACGGGATACGGGATCAGGCTGGCATCCTCGCTGACGGCAAAAAGATGCACCACATCGTTATCCCGGGCTGCCTGTTCCACCAGATAACGATGGCCTAAGGTAAAGGGGTTGGCATTCATCACGACAGCTGCTATGGAGGATCCCTCTCTATATTCTTTTTTCAGACGGGAAAGGTAATCGGAAAAGCCTGTTCTGCTGTTTTCCATGAAAACGAGTTCATTTTCTATCCGCACAATTTCATGGAATCCCAGATCGGCAAAGAATTTGGCAGAGTTGCATTTTGTGTAAAGATAGAGATGAACATTTCCCCGCTGATACTGCATGTCTATCAGATGTGACACAACCGTGTTCATCAGCCCTTCACCCTGATGCTCATGGGATACTGCCATGCAGCGAAGGGTGTTTTTAAAACAGCTTCCGGTGGCAAGCACGTTGTAGTCTTCATCCACGACAGCGCAGGTATAGTCCAGGTTGGCATCCAAACGGATGCCCTCGCCCTGCAGCAGGGCGGTGACCTTTTCCATCATCCTCCGGTCAGAAGGATAGACGGTGGTGACGGCAAATTCAGACATCTTGTTGCTCCTTTAAGGGTTAAATACTTTGATTTATGAACGATGGATCCGATCAGCTTTCAGATATTCCCTGCTTTTAAAAAAACTTGCTAAAACAGGAAATCCGTTATAAGCTATCAGAAAACAGCTCTGTTTATCTCGTAGACAGAGTGCATACAACAGCAAGGGAGTACAGCAGCATGCACAGCACTTCAGAGAAGAACAGCCAGGAATTTCTCATGGCTGAAATTGCACAGACTGCGACACGAAGCCTTTTGGATGAAGTAAATACAACACCAAAGCCGGGACTGGTTGATCTTGCAAACAATGGGTCACACCGAGATATGACTCCGGAAACTTTTTATCTCAGCGCAAAAGCGTTGAGGGACTTCTGGGGAAAGTGCTTTCTGATCGGGACAGAGACCGGTGATCAGCCGCCGGAGATCTGTTTTAGCCGGCTGCGGACAGAAGGTATATGCGCTGAAACGAAAATGCTTGAAGCAACAGAAGGCATCAATACGCATAAGGGGGCTATTTTTACTCTTGGTACAGTTTGCGGATCAACCGGCCGACTGTGGAAGACAAATGGCTTGTACAGGGACCCATCTGCTATTGCGGCGGAATGTGCAAGGCTTTGTGCTGTAGCGGTCAAAGAGGACTTCTTGGCAATGGAAGCACGAAAAACGGCACATACGACTGGAGAACGGCTATATCTGAATTATGGGCTGAAAGGAATCCGCGGAGAGCTGGCAGATGGGTTACCCGGTGTAATGACTTTCTCTCTCCCTTGCTTCGAAAAAGCTCTGGAAACAGGCAGGAGCAGGAATGATGCAGGAGTATTGGCTCTGATGCATCTGATTGCGAGAGGGACAGACACCAACATGATTTCCAGAGGCGGGATTGAGACGGCAATAAAAGCTGCAGAAGAAGCGCGAAAGCTGTGTGCGGAACAGGAATTCTCAGTTTCAAAAGTCCGGGAATTGGATCAGGCTTTTATACAGGAAAACCTTTCTCCCGGAGGCTGTGCAGATCTCCTTGCAGTCACATATTTTCTGTATGACTGGAAAGAAGCAGCAGGTGCTTTATGAAATGGCAGAATCGGAAACAGAATGGCGGGCAATTTCTATAAAGTCCAGTGCATAACGGGGTAAATAGCTGCCTTTACGAGTTGCAGCCACAAAATCGCACAGAACACGGGGTTCTCCAAAGCTGTAACAGTCAATAGGCCTTGTTTCTGCTCGATGCTTCAGATGGGACTCAAATACAAAAGATATGCCGTAGCCGAGGGAAACGAGATCCATGATTGCCTGAAGATTACCGGTGTAAAGGACATTGTCAAACTGAATTTTGTTTTCGGCAAGAATGCTGTCCATGATCTGCCGGGTTCGCTGTTCCGGATGCATCATTATTATCTGTTCGTTTTTTAATTGAGACAGCTCAAGTTTTGGATAGGAACTGGCGGGATTGGGTTTTGAAAACCGCCCGATCGGATGATCCTTACAGGTGCAGATCAGCAGTTCCTCCTTTGCCAGGCTTTCATATGCAATGAGGCTGTTTGTGTTGACAATATTTGTAATGCTGTAAAAAGCAATTTCAACCTGCCCGTCCAGAAGGCGGCGATCATTCTCATCAGAAGTTCCCTCATAGACATTCACTTTTACATTGGGATGCATCTCGTGAAAGGCAGGAAGGGTACAGGGCAACATATAGGAGCAGCGCATATTCGCAAATGCGACATTTAAAACCCCAACGTCCCGTTTGATGATGTCTGCCATTTCTGCATCGAGATCATTTTTCAGGTTTAGAATTTGAGTCGCTTTTTCCACATAACGCTCTCCCGCATAGGTAAGCACATATTTATGGCCCAGCTTTCGGAACAGTTTTAATCCGAGATCATCTTCCAAAGCCATCAGGAATTTACTGAGCGTCGGTTGACCCACATAAAGGGCTTCCGCCGCTTTTGTGATATTCTGGTGCTTGGCAATCGCCAGAACATAGGATAATTCTCTGAAATC
>JAFQZI010000001.1 GCA_017406005.1 Oscillospiraceae bacterium
ATTCAATCAGTTTGCAGAGGAATCAATCAACCATTTGCTGCTGCGTACTGAACAGCCCAGCCGTCAACAAAAGCAGTCTTCACGAGCTCCCAGTTGGCATCGCTCTGGTCAGCGTTGTACTGGTTGAGAGCGGAGACAAGAGCTGCACGGTAGTCGTCCACATTAGGCTGGTAGTTGGTTGCCCAGTCCATCACATAGCAGCCGGCAGCGGTGTACTCTTCAGCATTCTTGAGGAAGCCATTTGCAGAAGCAGGAGCATTTTTGTACGGCAGAACGCCGAGCTGCTCTACCATCAGGCCTGCAGCTTCCGGATCGGAAACGAGCCATACCATAAAGTCCATGGTTGCTTCCTTGTCGGCATCGGAAACGGTGTCGTTGATTGCCCAGCAGTTCTCAGTGCCGCAGTTGAGGCCGGCCTTCTCTTCGCCTTCCACACCGCAGTAGTACGGGATCATCACAGCATTGGGAACATCGCCGGAAACAGCTGCATACTCCCAGGAACCGTTCACAAAGAAGGCTGCCTTGCCGGTCTTGAACTCGTTCTCGGCATCGTGACCGCCGGTTGCAAGATCGGTCGGAGCAGTGAGGCTGTTGTTGATGCAGAGGTCATAGAGGTTTTTGAAGTTGCCCATGAACTCGCCGGTAAGGGCAGGCGGGCACTCTGTCCAGACAGCGCCTGCTGCGCGCTCTTCATAGACATACTCGAGGTTGGCCATGTGGCCGGTGAAACGCCAGGAAGAAGAACCGTCCATATCGGAAGAGGAGAATGCGTCAAAGCCGAGCTCGGCAGCGCGGGCATGAATGTCTTCCGCAACAGCCTTGAGGCCTTCGAAGTTCTTGATCTCATCCATGCTGTGGCCTGCTTTTTCAATCAGGTCCGGGTTGACAATGATGCCGTAGCACTCATAGCAGTAGCCGATGGAAACAAGGCGGCCGTCCTCATCATAGAGGTTGTAGGCATCCGTGGTAAGCTCATTTGCAATCGGGGTATCGGTGAGGTCCATTGCGAATTCGCCCCAATCCTTCACGCCGGCCTGGTTACCGATGATGAAGAGAGTAGGAGCGGAGGACTTGTCCATTTCAGAGGTGAGGGTCTGAGAATAGGTGCCGGAAGCCGCAGTGACAACTTTTACTTCCACACCGGTCTTCTCGGTGTACATTTTAGCAAGCTGCTGAGCAGCCTCGTCCAGCTCCGGCTTGAAGTTCAGCCAGTAGACAGAGCCTTTTGCCGCTGCAGAAGCAGAAGCGGAGCAAAGTGCAAAGACCATGCAAAGTGTAAGAACAAGCGCGAGAATCTTTTTCATTGTTGTTTACTCCTTCTTATATAAAATTTTTATTCCCTTCTGGGATGGTATTTTAACATGCCGGAGCATGATAAAACCAATGGTAAAAGGGTCTTGCTTTTCGTTTCCGGAAACGTTACCGGAAACGTTTCCATTTCCTTCTATTCAGATTTTAAAATTCTTTTTTCCAAAAGTCAACAGGGAAAACGCCGAAGAGAAAAAATTCGGCACTTTTAACAAATTTCATGTTCAATTTTTATGCAAGGTGCACAAACCCATTTTTCCTTCCGGCGCTCAGCGCCTGCAGACAGACCCGCCCGTACGGAGGTATGCCTGCGGACGGAGGTGTACGCCTTCGGAACCGTTTTCCACCATATCCATCAGGATGCGGACACTCTCCTGCGCAATTTCCGCGCCGGGCTGGACCATAGCAGTCAGGGTGGGTGATGTAAACTCAGAGAGCTTCAGCCCGTCGATGGCAATAACGGAACAGTCTTCCGGGACGCGCTTTCCGCAATCTCTCAGTGCTTTCATAGCGGCAATCGCCATCATATCGGACACCACGAAAGCCGCAGTGAACTCCGCACCGCTTTCGATCAGTTTTTTCATCCCGTTGTATCCGTCTTCCATTTCAAAGCCGCCCGTCTGTACAACGAGCGCAGGGTCGACAGAAATCCCGTTCTCCTCCAGAGCAGCACAATAACCGTCATAGCGCAGCTCGCTGATGGAATGGTCGTTGCAGGCATCGAAGAAAGCTGCAATGCGCCTGTGCCCCGCGGAAATCAGGAACGACACTGCTTCATAGGCTGTTTTGAAATCATCAATTGAAACCGAGGAAAAATCGCTTTCACGAAGAGTCCCGAAAGAATTGGTATAGGAGCAGCAGACATAGGGCACTCCGATCAGAGACATCTCAGCGGGCGTGTAATTGAATCTTCCCCCCAAAAAGAGCAGGCCGCGAAGCTTTTTTTCCCTCTCAAGAATGGCGCCTGCTTTCACTTCATCATCATCCGTACGCAGGAAGCGAAGAACCATGTCATATCCGTAACGGTCAATCTCTGCAGAAATCGTTTTGAGCATGTCCGAGAAAAAGAGGTTTCCGGTGCCGCGTACCAGAACCCCGATGGCATCCGAGCGGCTTCTGACAAGGTCTCGCGCGGAATTATTCGGGATATAGCCGTTCGCCTCCACGGCAGCCAAGACCTTTTTACGCACCTCTTCGCTGACATCCGGCCTGTTGTTGAGCACGCGGGAAACTGTGCTGATTCCCACACCGCATTCCCTTGCAATATCTTTAATCGTCATATCGGAAACTATTTCACAAGATCTTCATTCCCGAAGAAGGACGGCTGAGGATCCCTAAGATTCGGATCCAGGCCAAGTTCCTCCGGCTGGAAGCGCGGGCAGACATTTTCAGACACGGTAATCACAGATGCGGCGAGCCGCGTTCCGATCTCGACCGCGCCGGGCAGATCCTTGCCGTAAGTCAGCGCTGCCGCCACCCCGGCGCAGAATGCATCCCCCGCCCCCGTGGTATCTTTAACATTGACTTTACTCGCACGATAAAAGCCTTTCCGGCCGCTTCTGTCAGCATAGACTGCGCCTCTGCTGCCGAGTGTGACGATCATGGAAGGAATTTTTGCATTGATCATGCACTCGGAAACAGCCTCGGCGATTTCCTCAGGCTCGAGCCCTGCAAAGCTGTCAACAAAGAGGATCTCCGCCTCCTGCAGGTTACAGACAAAACAGTCGACCTGCTGGAGAAAATCTCGCCGTTCGGAGGCTATACTCATATTTGCCACTACCGCATAGGTGCGTTTATTATATTTTGCCGCGTAACGCAGAACTTTCTTGACGACTTCTTTATCCATGTCAATCTCAAGGACAACGCTGTCGCAATTGCTGAAAATCTCGTCTCCCCTTTCGTCCAGCAGCTCTGCCATGGGATCCATCACGGGACGCTTGGAAATTGAGCCGACAACGTCCCCCGTTTCGTCAAAGATTGCCAGCCACATCCCCATTCCGTCCGGCGCGGAAACAATATAATCCGTATTGACCTTGTGATTGCGAAGTTTTTTGACCACTTCTTCGCCCTGTGCGGTATTGTCCACCATGCTGACAAAAGTCGGCCGAAGCTCCAGATTGGC
>JAFQZI010000116.1 GCA_017406005.1 Oscillospiraceae bacterium
ATGAAGGGCGATACCCCGGCCGTTCTCGAGATGGCTATGGAGCAGGACCTGTGGATTCCTCTCGGAGCAGCAACGGAAGAAGATCTCCCTGCAGAGCCCGAGTTTGACCCGAATGAAGACTATGCTTACTACACCGTTGTTGAGTTCTCCATCGAGAGCATCGGCGTGGAAGACATGCCCGTAACCGTCTCCGCAAATGAAGACTTCACCGAGTTCTACCTCGAGTGCAACTTCTACGGTGATGACCAGATGACCCGTACCTCCTATGACAAGGATGCAGCCGAAGGCGAGCAGTTTGAAGTCCTCGAAGACAAGACCGGCTTCATGAAGGGCGACACCCCGGCAGTTATCGAGCAGGCTCTCGAGCAGGATATCTGGGTTCCCATCGAAGCAGCAGCATAATCACAGTTTTACATCAATTTAACAGCAAGGGTGCTCCATAACAGAGCACCCTTTTTTCAAAAGGAGGGCTTTATGACCTGCAGGAAGTTTTTTTCTTTTCTTCTCACAGTGCTGTTCCTGATCGGCATAGGTATGCCGGTTCTTAGGCAGCAGGCTCTCGCCGAGGAGCCTGCGATGATTCAGAATCTGAAAACCAACGGGCGTGTGAACCCGATCGGAATAGATGAATCCCAGCCCGAATTCTCCTGGCAGATGGCTTCCGATGCAGTCGGTGCAGCACAGACGGCTTACCATATTGTGGTAGAAGACGAAGCCGGAGCCATCGTCTGGGACAGCGGAAAAGTGGAGAGCTCGGTTTCGGTCGGTATTCTATATGAGGGCGAGGCTCTTCAACCCGCCGCGGCCTATACCTGGTCTGTTACCGTGACGGATCAGAACGGGAAAGAACTTGTTTCCGATCCCGCTTTCTTTGAGACCTCCCTGATGGATCCTACGTTTGATTCGTGGGACGGCGCACAGTGGATCGGTGCATCCGAACTGTCCCTGGATGCGGCGTCCAAGGCGGTTTTCCATATTTCTGCCGATGTGCAGCTTGCCGAAGGCAGCAATGCGGCTTCCTTCATCCTCGGTGCAGACGATTTTCGCCTGAAGAATAAAGTATTTAACCCGTGGCTGCAGGAGGGAGAAAACTATGTCCGCGTGGAGTTGGATTTCACGGATGCTACGGCCGATGGCGGGGCAAAGATCAAAGTCTATCGCTGCGGCTATCAGGCAGAAGAAGACCCGGCCGTACCGTTTGCAGTGGTGGAAGAAAATGAAGCGCTCAATTCTGTGCTCAACAGCGGCAACAGATATGACGCCCATCATTTTGATGTTTTCTGCACTGCCAGCACGCTCTCCTTTACGGTGGATGATACTCCGATTATATCGGGAGACGTTGTAGTGAGCCCGCTCGGTGCAGCTGTCAACACCTATCCCAACCTGAACAGTGTAGGCTTTGCTGCACGGGCAGGGGAAAATGCAGTTTTCACGAACTATACAATAGAAAACGGCGGCCGTTTTGCCCGCGGGATCCTGCTGGACGCCGAAACAGGTGCAGGGTATTCTATCTTTGAAGGGCTGGATGGCATTGGAGTCGATGGCAGCACCATCACCGTCAACGGCGGAGAGAACGGGGTGCTCGTGTATGCCGATCCGTCTTACGGCGGGGCGCCGATGTTGCGCACAGTGTTCAGAACAGCCGGAGAAGTGGCAAAAGCACGCCTTTATCTGACGGCGCAGGGTGTTTACAACTTCTACATGAATGGCCGGGAGGTCGCTGCGGACGAATGGTTCAACCCCGGCTCGACGGAATATGATTCCATCCTTGCTTACAGCTGCTACGATGTAACGGATTATATTGCCGACGGAGAGAACGTAATGGGTACCGTGCTCGGGGAAGGCTGGTGGACGGGCATGACGACCTTTGAGTGCCTGAACAACAACTACTATGGGGATCAGAGTGCTCTCATGGCAAAGCTCGTCATCACCTATGCCGACGGTTCCACGCAGACGCTAGTCACGAATCCGGATTCCTGGTTCTGCAGCACGAACGGGCCGGTGCGCCTCGCTTCTTTCTATCAGGGAGAGCGCTATGATGCCACGAAAGAGGCGGCAATCGAGGGATGGACGGAACCTGATTTCGGCCTGCCGATCTGGCCGTCTGCTTCCGTGGTAGAGACGAGAAAGCAGTTTGCCAACCCCAAACTCGTGACCCGCTATGACGAGCCGGTGCATGTGATCCGCACCACTACAGCCGTTGCTGCCCTCGGAGAAACCAAAGAAGGCAGCGGGGCATATCTCTATGATATGGGAGAAAACGTTTCCGGTGTTCCGCTGATCACCATTCCGGCGTCTTATGCAAAACCTGGAGAGACGCTTACCATTCGCTTTGCCGAGATCCTGTACCCCGCGCTGGAGGAATACACAGCAGCCGGCGTGGACGGGCTCCTGATGGTGGAAAACTACCGCACCGCACTTGTGACGGATTTCTACACCATGAAGGAAGGAGACAACGTCTTTGCACCTGACCTGACCTTCCATGGATACCGGTATATAGAAATTACCGGTCTTGACGAGGCATTGCCGCCTGAATGCGTGCAGATGCAGGTGCTCTCATCCCTGGATGCTACGGCTTCCTATGAGTCATCCAATGAACTGACGAATCAGCTCTTCCGCAACATTGTCAACTCCACAACCAGCAACTATCTCTCCCTCCCGACTGACTGCCCCCAGCGTGATGAACGCATGGGCTGGACGGGGGATGCCCAGGTTTATGCCTTGTCGGCTTCCTATGTGGCGGATACCTACAACTTTATGCGCCAGTGGATGGACACCGTGCGCGCCGACTGCGGGCCGACCGGCCTTTCTTCCCAGTATTGCCCGGCATTTGTCAACTACGATCCGGAAGAGGAAACCATTCCGCACAAAGGCCAGAGCTTTGGCATCACCTGGAACTGCCTGGTTGTGACGATCCCGTACAACCTTTATCTGCAAACGGGGGATCTCTCCATCCTGAGAGATAACATTGACAACATCTGCACGTATGTGGATCACCTGATTGACACGCCCCTTACCTATAAGGACGCCAATAAGGAAAAGCACACGGATGATCGCCTCACCGGAGAAACCGGCACTCTCTGTGACCATCTGGCGAGAGTTCCTTCTGACGGTGTAATGCTCGGCAACGCGGTGTACATAGCCTGCTTGGACGAGGCTGCCACAATGGCGGATGCACTTGGGGATGCGGCAAAAGCTGAGCATTACCGTGGGGTCGCTGCAACGGCGAGGGAAGCCTGGAATGAGCTTTTCATCGATCCGGATTCCGGCATGACGCGCAACGCCAAAGGCGTCATCCAGAATACCCAGGCTTCGTATGCGACACCGCTTCGCTATCACGTGATCAGTGATGCAAACCTTGAGAGAGCGCTGGAGCATTATCAGCTGTCGATTGCCGAACCGAACGGTAAAGACAGTGACGGCCTTGAAATTCCGCCTTATACGATCACCACCGGCTTCAATGCCACGGGCAATGTTCTGAACGCGCTCTCGGATAACGCGCTGAATGATATGGCTTACCGGCTCTTTGAGTCAACCGAATATGCCTCCTGGCTCTATCCCGTGACGCAGGGAGCCACCAGCATCTGGGAGCGCTGGAACGGCTATACCAATGAGCTTGGGTTCAACGGCAACAACAGCATGAATTCCTTCAACCACTATTCTTTCGGTGCTGTTTACGAGTGGATGATGGCATATCAGCTTGGCATCTGCGCAGATCCTGCCCGGCCCGGTTATCAGCATTTTATCCTGCAGCCTACGGTCGGAGGAAGCTTTACCCATGCCGAAGGCAGCTTCGATTCCGTCTACGGCAGAATAGTGTCCGGCTGGGTTGCGGAAGACGGCAGGATGGTGTATTATGATGCTGAGGTTCCGGCAAACACTTCCGCTACGCTCTACCTTCCTGCTGCAGGCGCAGTGGAGGCACCGGAAACTGTGACCGTTGTCGGAACTGTGGAACACAACGGCATTGAGACCACGTGCTTTGAATTACCTTCCGGCTCCTGGCATTTTGCCATAGATGAAACCGGAATCCATCTTTCCTGACGCACTATCTGTACTTTGAGGTTACACCGATGAAGGTTAAGCAATTCCTGCGGATTTCGATTCTCTTGATAGCAATTTTTGCAATTGTGGCTGACCTTGGGCTTTTGCAGGTGCTCGCCTGCAACATGACGGCGCCGAAGCTTCCGCTGGATGAAACCTTCAGCTGGAGGAATGGGAAATATGAGCGCATCTTTTACGGAGAATCGGATGCACAGTTTATCGATCTCTATGTGCCGAAGGGAACGCTGTTTCCCCGTCTTTTTGTGCTGGTGCACGGGGGAGGATTTATAGCAAACGATGCACAGTCACGCCAGGCACAGTTTATGTACCGTTATTTCCGGGATCACGGCTATGCCTGCGCGAGCGTCAATTACAGGCTGGCGGGAGAATCACCGTTTCCCGCCGCCTGTGAGGATGTGCATGAAGCTGTCTTGTTCCTTGCACGGAGTGCCGCTGAATACGGCTATGATGCCAGCCATATTGCTATCTGGGGAGAGTCTGCGGGAGGCTATCTTGCCACACGGGAAGCGCTGACGGAAACGGAAGCACCGATTACCGAACTTGTGAGTTATTACGGTATTTATGATTTTACTTCCGCGGGCCTGCAGCATCGGGAGCAGGGAATCTCCAAATTTATCCGTACGGTCGGGAATCTGTGGCTGAAAGGGAATCTTGAAGGCTTCCAATCCTGTGAAGAATACTGGGTGCGAAAAGCCTATGCCGACTGGACAGAGGAAGACAGGCAGGCTTTCAGCGTACAAACCATTGCGGAAAGCGGACCGGCTAACCGAAATCTTCGCGTGTTTTTGATGCACGGCAGCGCTGACATCACAGTGCCGTACCGGCAATCCGTCAATATGGCAGAGGCACTGAAGGCTGTTTACGGAGAAGAGGGCGTTACCTTTGTGCTGATGGATTCTGTCATTCACGGGGATGACAGGCTGTATACCGATGAAGTGCTCGGTGCTGTAGATCGTTTCCTGCGGGGAGAGCAGTTTTAACTCAGCTTAGGAGAAAGATTATGAAAGAATCCGCAACAGATCGGGTAAATTTTGTGGCAATGATCTGCATTGTCTCGGCAGGTATCATGGAAGTTCTCGGATACCTGGTTCTCGGGACACTGGAAGGAACAGTGACTTTCCTGATCATTGAGGCAGTGTTTGTGCTGCTGGCAATTGCTGCCTGGAAGGGCAGGATGCCTTGGCTGAATCTGGTGACGGCCGGATTTGCTTTTGTGCTTGCATACACCACCAACTATGCAGAAACCACGGCATATAACTGGGGCTTCTGGACGCAGATGGCAGCAGCTGCAGCATCTGTGATCTTAGGCAGTATCTGTATGCTGCGGAAGAAAGAAAAACACCGCTGTATTCCGTGGCGGGAGCTGGTTCTTGCCGTATGTATCAGTGCGTGTGCCCTTGGTGTATGGGGCGGATGGACGGCAAAAGACAGAAAATCCACAGGGCTTGCACGCCATACGATGTGGGCAGTACCTTCGGAGCTTGACAGTATTGCCTGCGAGTATCCCGGGACGCTGGAAGAACTGGTTTATGACACAAAAGCCTATGGCACCGATCAGCGCGATGTGCAGAAACGGGCACTGGTATATCTGCCGTACGGGTACGATGAAGGTACACAGTATAACATTCTCTACCTGATGCACGGCACC
>JAFQZI010000117.1 GCA_017406005.1 Oscillospiraceae bacterium
CAAAGTTCCTTCAGGCGCATGGCGGCCGGCGCGGTTCTCTCTCTATTTACGGGCAGGAAGCAAACCCTGACACCTGGAAGATGGCAAAAATCAATATGGCCATCCGTGGGATGAATGCCGACTTTGGAAAGTATCATGCGGATACCTTTACCAATGACCTGCACCCCACTTTGAAAGCGGACTTTGTGATGGCAAATCCGCCTTTTAACTATCATCCCTGGCATCAGGAAGAATTGACCGGGGATATCCGCTGGAAATATGGTCTGCCCCCTGCCAACAACGCAAACTATGCCTGGATCCAGCACATGATCCATCACCTGGCACCGAACGGCAAAATCGGCCTGGTGCTGGCAAACGGAGCACTCTCCACACAGTCCGGCGGTGAAGGCGAAATCCGTAAAAAGATCATTCAGGCAGACCTGGTGGAAGCTATCGTTGCCATGCCGTCCAACCTGTTTTACAGTGTTACGATTCCCGTTACTTTGTGGTTCATCACCCGCAACAAGAAAAATAAAGGCAAAACCGTCTTCATCGATGCACGCAAGATGGGTACCATGATCGATCGTATCCACCGTGAGCTCTCGGATGAAGACATTGCAAAGATCGCCGGAACCGTAGAAGCATTCCAGAACGGAACACTGGAAGACGAAAAGGGCTTCTGCGCGGTTGCCACCCTCCAAGATATTGAAAAGCAAGACTATATCCTCACTCCCGGCCGCTATGTAGGCATTGAGGAACAGGAAGATGATGGTGAACCATTCGAAGAGAAAATGACCCGTCTGACTTTCGAACTCTCCAACCTCTTTGCGAAATCCCATGAACTGGAAGAAGATATCCGCAAAAAACTGGGGGCAATAGGATATGAACTATAAAGAAACACCATTTGGGAAAATACCTAATAGCTGGGTTCTCTCCCCTATATCTGATGTTACTAATCTTGTTACTGACTATGTGGCTAACGGAAGCTTTGCAGCTTTAGCTGAAAACGTAAAATACAAAGATACTGAAGACATTGCAGTACTTATTCGTTTAGTTGATTATAATAATGGATTTAAAGGAGATTTTGTTTTTATTGATGAACACGCATATAGTTTTTTATCAAAAAGCAAACTATATGGCGGTGAAATAATAATATCAAATGTAGGTGCTAATGTTGGCACTGTTTTCCGCTGTCCGTTTTTACCTTATAAAATGAGTCTTGCGCCAAATTCTATTATGGTAAAATTTAAAGGTAATGATAGTTTCTACTATTATTGGCTGAAGAGTAAAGCCGGGCAACATATGCTTCATTCTATTGTGACAGGAAGTGCGCAGCCTAAGTTTAACAAAACCAATTTCAGAGATATGCTTGTTCCTGTCCCACCAAAAAAAACACAAGACGAAATCGTATCTATTCTTCAACCAATTGACGAAAAAATTGAACTCAGCAATCGGATAAACGAGAATTTAGAGCAGCAAGCGTTCGCTCTATTTGATTCATATTTCCCGGCTGTATCAGCAGGAGAAAACACCATCGGCGATTATATAACACCTAAGCGTGGTAAGAATTTGCTCTCAAAGGATGCCATTTTCGGAGATGTTCCCGTTGTTGCTGGAGGACTAGAACCTTCAACATATCATAATACTGCAAATACGAGCTCTCCGGTTTTGACGATTTCAGCTTCAGGTGCAAATGCAGGTTTTATTCGCCTTTGGCACGTACCAGTCTGGTCATCTGATTCCTCTTTTATCGATGCAACGATGACTCCATACGTTTATTTCTGGTATGTGATGCTCAAAAAGCGCCAGAAGGAAATATTTGACTCCCAGACAGGATCAGCGCAGCCACACATCTATCCCCAACACATAGCGGTAATGCCAGTTGCTGAGCTGAACGAAGATGATGTTAATGGTTTTACCGAGCAAGTCACGCCACTATTTTGCATGATTGATGCTAATGTTGAGGAGAATAAACGTCTTGCAAGCATGAGAGACGCTTTACTGCCCCGCTTGATGTCCGGTGAACTGGACGTCCCCGATGTTGACCCTTAAGCCACTAAATTCTCGTTTATTTGTTTTTTATAAGGAGGCTGCACGATGCCAAGCCTTTATACAGAAGCTGATTACGAAAACTCCGTCATAGAGCTGTTTGAAAACATGGGCTATACACATGTGTATGGCCCGGATATCGAGCGCGATTTTACCAGCCCGCTCTATGATGAAGTCCTGGAAGAAAGCATCCGCCGGCTGAATCCGGAAATGCCGGAGCCTGCCATTGCAGATGCATTGTACAAGCTCCGGAATTTTGAAAATGGCGAGCTGGTGCAGAAAAATGCCGTTTTCATGGATTATCTTCAGAACGGCATCCAGGTCAGCTATTATGACGGCAGCGAGCATAAGGCGGGAATTGTCTACCTCGTTGACTATAGGAACAAGGATAATAACTCCTTCATTGTAGCCAATCAGTGGACCATCATAGAAAACAGCAACAAACGGCCCGATGTGATCATCTTCCTGAACGGGCTGCCGGTGGTCGTGATCGAGCTCAAGTCTCCTTCCCGTGAAGAGACGGATGCAAGCGAAGCCTATCTGCAGCTTCGCAACTATATGCTGGAGATCCCTTCCCTGTTCATCTACAACGCCATCCTCGTTATGAGCGATCAGGCGACCAGCAAAGCGGGAACCATCACTTCCGGTGAAGACCGCTTTATGGAATGGAAGACAAAAGACGGCAGCTATGAAAATACTGCCTATGCGCAGTTTGACACCTTCTTTGAAGGCATTTTTGAGCAGAACCGTTTTCTGGATATCCTGAAAAACTTCATCTGCTTTTGCAAGGAAGGAACCACCTGCTATAAGATTCTTGCCGGTTACCATCAGTATTTTGCCGTCCGGAAAGCGGTTGCCTCCACACTCAAAGCCTCCGGTGTCGGCGGAGACGGGCGCGGCGGCGTTTTCTGGCATACACAGGGTTCCGGGAAATCTCTGTCCATGGTCTTCTATGCCCACCTGCTGCAGGAAGCAATGGACAGCCCCACCATCGTTGTCATCACTGACCGCAACGACCTGGACAATCAGCTTTTCAGCCAGTTTGCCAAGTGCAAGGACTTCTTGCGGCAGACACCTATTCAGGCAGAAAGCCGCCAGCATCTCCGGCAGCTGCTGGATAACAGGCAAGCAAACGGCATCTTCTTCACGACGATGCAGAAGTTTGAGGTTTCCGACGAAGCACTGTCGGATCGAAGAAACATCGTCGTCATGGCGGATGAAGCACATCGCGGACAGTACGGGCTGACCGAAAAGATCAAAATGGTTACCACTGCTCTTGGAGAAAAGGTGGCAAAGGTTATCCAGGGCATTGCGAGAATCATCCGCAACAGCCTGCCGAAGGCAACCTATATCGGTTTTACCGGAACACCGATTGCGCTGAAGGACCGCAGCACGCGGGAAGTATTCGGTGATTATATCGATATCTATGATATGACGCAGGCAGTTGCCGACGGTGCCACACGACCGGTTTACTACGAAAGCCGTGTCATCAAGCTGCATCTCGACCCGGAAGTGCTGAAGCAGATTGATGAAGAATATGAACTGATGGCACAGGATGCCGAAGAAGAAGTGATCGAAGGGAGCAAAAAGCGCCTCGCCAAGATGGAAACCATCCTGGGAGACGACAAAACCATCAATTCCCTTGTCTCCGATATTCTGGATCACTATGAGAATTACCGCGAAAACCTGCTGACCGGCAAAGCAATGATCGTGGCTTATTCCCGGCCCATCGCCATGAAGATCTACAAGAAGATCCTCGAAGTGCGGCCCGGATGGACAGAAAAAGTTGCCGTGGTGATGACCGGCTCCAATAAAGACCCGGAAGAGTGGCATGATATCATCGGCAACAAAGCACACAAGGATGAGCTGGCGGCAAAATTCAAGGATAACGACAGCCCGCTGAAAATCGTCATCGTTGTGGATATGTGGCTGACCGGCTTTGATGTGCCATCCCTTGCGACCATGTATGTCTTCAAGCCGATGGTCGGGCACAACCTGATGCAGGCTATCGCCAGGGTCAACCGCGTCTTCGAGGACAAGGAAGGCGGACTGGTTGTTGACTATATCGGCATTGCGGCTGCCCTGAAACAGGCAATGAAAGACTATACATCCAGAGACCAGAACAACTTCGGTGAAATGGATGTAGCGAAGATTGCCTATGACAAATTCCATGAGAAACTGGAAGTCTGCCAGGATCTGATGGACGGGTTCGACTATTCCGATTTCAGTGGGAATTCTGACCTGGCACGCTCTATGGCAATTACCGGCGCAGTAAACTATATCCTCGGGGCACCGGAAAAGGAAACCTGGAAAGATTTTGTAAAAGAAGCCTATCTGCTGCGGCAGGCACTTTCGCTCTGTTCCGCGCTGGCGACTTATGATGAGCGGCTGGAGGCAGCCTTCTTCGAAGCATGCCGTGTGCTGATCCTGCGCCTGATGAGCCAGGGCGGGCATCACAGGCTGTCTCTGAAAGAAATCAACGATAGAATCAATGAGCTGCTGAAGCAGGCAGTAAAAAGCGACGGCGTTATCAACCTCTTCTCCGATGTGAAGGAAGAAATCTCCATCTTCGACCCACAGCTGCTAGCTGAGATTGCAAAGATGAAGGAAAAGAACATCGCAGTCGAAATGCTGAAAAAGCTGTTGGCAGAACAGGTTGCACTCTACAAGAAGAGCAATCTTGTAAAGTCGGAAGAGTTCAGCCAGATCCTCCAGCGGGTTATGAACAGCTATATCAACGGCATGATATCCAATGAAGAGGTCATCGCAGAGCTTCTGAAGCTTGCCCAGATGATCCAGACCGCGAAGGCAGAGGGAGATTCCCTCGGGCTGACCGAAGAGGAACAGGCATTTTATGATGCTCTCACCCGCCCTGAAGCAATCAAGGATTTCTATGAGAATGAAGAGCTGGTTGCCATGACGAAGGAGCTTACCGAAACACTCCGTAAGAACAAAACCATCGACTGGGAAAAGCGGGATGATGCCAGAGCCAAAATGCGCATGATGGTCAAAAAGCTTCTGAAACGATACAAGTATCCTCCCGAAGGGATGGATTATGCCGTACAGACCGTGCTGGCTCAGTGTGAACTCTGGAGTGACAATACGTTTGAAGAAGCCGCTGCGCCTGTCACGAAGCTCTATCCTGATATCGTACCGGCAACTGCTCTCCATGCTGCTGCCCATTCCCCTGAATATCAGCCGAAAACATACTAATTCACTTTTTTCTCTGATAAAAATAAAAACTGCTTCCTTCCTGCCCTTGAAGGTGAATACCACAGTGCGCAGGACGCCGGGCTGGCCGAGGATGTAAACGTCCAGGACGTGGGCGATCCCGACGAGCAGGAAGGTCAAGACCTTGCGGCAG
>JAFQZI010000012.1 GCA_017406005.1 Oscillospiraceae bacterium
AAATCTGATTCTGGCTGACAGGCCTTGCCTGGCAGTCTGATTCGGTTTGCCTCCGCATAAAAAATACGGGGGCATCATCGGCATTTTGACGCTATACAGAGAGTTCGGTTCTTGCTTTGCGAATTGTGCGGTGTTGCCCTAGGGATTTGCATGTCGCTCAAAAAGAATACCATGGATATAATTGGTTCCTCATTCGCGAAGGATCTATGCGTGGATGGTATTTTACAGATAGGAAATTACCAGACGGAAAAACTACTAATGGAGAAATGGAGCTCTCTTGGGTGGCGAAAAAACAACGTACGATCAAGTCAAGAAGAGGAAAGCATTAGAGCAACGAATGGTATTTATGAAGTCTTGCGCACTGACAAATATGACAAGCTCATCCATGGCGACATTTTTTGCTGCTCGCCTGGTACTGAACGGCATGGGCGGTCTGTCAAAACTTTGAGGTTCCGAACAGGAAAGCCGGAGAATATCATAAATTTTCAGCTCAGTTTTGCGTTGCTCAGGGGAATTCCGATCTGGCGTCTACCATATCTAGCGCTGCCGTACATTCTTTTGAAGCTTAAAAATCACGGTTTCTCCTTCCAGCCACTTTACCCGGAGCAAGGGCGCACTTCTATACGGGGTAGCGTGAGCTGCCCCGTAGTGCGTCCTGCGGAGCCTGGATGCCTGTCCGAACAGTCATCCTTTGCGTCGCGATGCTCCGTACAAGGGGCTGCACCCCTTGCGATGCTGCGCATCTATCCTTGCACAACCATGAAAGGAAGCCGTCTGTTTGTCAGCCGGTCACCTCTCATGGTTTTCTATTATCTCTTCACGTTCTGCTGGACAATACTGTGCGGATGGGATATAATCATATGAACTTTCTGTAAAGTCAGCAGAGTATAGTAACAATTTACTATTTACTATGTCGTCAATATATGTAGATGCTTTACCATTCACGTGCAATCAGAATTCATTTTACTCGGCGGGTTTTGCCGGGCAGCGTCATACAGACACAGTATAATAATTTGAATTTTCTGTAAATGCTACTGTTGGTGGTAACGATTTAATAGCTGGTATGTCGTTAATAATTGGAGATCATCTTATGCCTCCTCAGACAATCAGAATCCCATATGACAGCAACCTTCGCTATCTGCCTCTCGTCTATCTGCTTCCCGAAGAGCTGATGTCGAGATGCCCCACACTGATGAAGATTCCACGGAATCCTTATCAGGTACTCCAATCCAATGAATGGCTGGACCTCATCGACAGCGATCAGTTCCTCGATGAGATCATGGACACGGTATCTTCACTCGTCTTTCCCTTTTTCGGTTTTCGTGGTTGGAAAGAGCATTATACAGGAGACTTCCCTGTGTGGAGGCTCTCCTACTCCATGCCGCTGTGGGCCAAAGGCGTTGAGCAGGAGATTGGCTGGAACCTGCAGCGTTTGTTTCAGCTTCCGCGTAATGCAGAGATCGTCTTCCTGCCGGACAAGCAGATCAAGGAGCTCTTTGAAAAGATTGTAAAAAAGGTGATCGCGGAACAGGGCTGGCAGCCGATGCTGGATGCGCTGCATGAGATGCCATGCGACGAAGATTATGAGAAACACCGCACAAGAGTCCGAACAGATTTTATACGCAAATGGTATCACACGCGATCCAAAAAAGTACAGTCCGTTTCGCTGGAAAGGTTTCGCACAGAGAATTGGGATTCAGATGATGACAGGCTGTTTTACTTTCCCGATCCCCGATTGCATCTGGAGGAGTATGTCTGCGCCAGGGTAGACGCAGAACGCTTCCTCAAATCGCTGCCGTGGAAAGAACGCCGCATCATCCAAATGCGGGATGAAGGTTACTCCTATATGGAAATCGCTGTTGAGCTTGGTTTCGCTAATCACAGCAGTGTAATCAAACGGATGAAAAGCATCAAGAAGAAATATCAAAGCTATCCGGAGGCATGAGCCGCGCAAGTCTGAAAAGGCGGGCGCGGTTTCTTCATGCTCAAAAACAGAAAGGAAGGATCAGAATTATCCAAAACGCACTCGTACCTGTAGAAAGAAAACCTGATGGAACTCTCTATCGCATGACACCGGCACAGCATCGCGAGGCCAAAAGGATCATCCGCAAGCTGTGCAGCAATTACTGCGAAGGCAACTGTATCTGTCTCGACAAAGGAGAAGAAGTTCCCTGTCCACAAATGCTCTCTGCTTCTGTGTGCTGCCGCTTCTTTCGGAATGTTCTTTTGAAAGATCCGGAGGCCGGCGCATTGGAGGCAGAGATTTTAGCATTAGGCACCAGAAAACGCTGTGCGGTATGTGGCAAAACCTTCTGCGCAAAAGGCAATCGTGCGAAATATTGTGCTGCATGTAAGGTAGTCGCTCAACGCAAACAGCAGGCGGAATATGCAAAACGAAGGAGGGAGAGCATCAAAAACAACATCTAAAGAGAACCAATGTACATGAAAAATTTTTGAAATGGAGGAATGCAACTGAACAAAGAACTTGAAAAGCTGAGAGCGGACAAGGCTAAGGCCGAGAAAGAGCTGGAGTATCTTCAGCATGATATGCAGCGTTTGCAAAACCGGGTTGGATATCTGGAGAAGGGCGAACGTCAGAAACGCGCGCACCGCCTGATCACGAAAGGCGCAGCGATCGAGTGTCTGGCCCCGGCCACAAAGGAGATGAGCGAAGCAGATTTCTTTTCCCTGATGGAA
>JAFQZI010000118.1 GCA_017406005.1 Oscillospiraceae bacterium
CCCGTCGAACACCAGGCCGATCTCCTCCTCATCGTAGTACAGCAGCTCGATTTCCTGCTCTTCCGGGTTGATGTCAAGCGCGGTCAGGATCACGCTGAAAGCAATCTGGAAATAGGGGTCGTCGAAGTCATCTTCCATGTCGTCAAACATGCCGTCTTCGTCGTCATCCCGAAGGCTGAAGGGATCCTCATCGTCGCCCTCCTCGTCATAGCCTGCATAGTCAGTCGTCAGGTCATCATAGTCGTCCGTGTCGACAAGCTTATACGAAAAGCCTGCGCCGTCCATCTCATAATAAAGCGTCTTCTCTTCTCCGTCGATGTTCAGGTCGATGCACTCTTCATCGGCATAGTCGATCACGGCCCGTTCAAAATCAATGCCGAGGTCGTTGAAGATCAGCTTGGCTGCTTTGGCAAAAAAAGGGCTGACCTCATCGGTGATATAGATTTCCCGTTTTCCTTGAAAGCTCATTTCTTGTCTCCTTCCAGGTTGATAGTAAGCATGATAACCCAGCTTCCCCTTTTATGCAAGGAAAATCTTTCCGCGGGCATGGACAAAACAGCTGAGGAATGGTAAAATGGTGTCATCTTAGAGAAGGAGGATATTTCTCATGAAAACAAATCCGTATGCCGGCACACAGACCGAGAAGAATCTGGAAACCGCTTTCGCCGGGGAGTCCCAGGCAAGAAACAAATACACCTATTTCGCATCCAAGGCCAAGAAGGAAGGCTTTGAGCAGATTGCCGCCCTCTTCCTGAAGACGGCTGAGAATGAAAAAGAGCACGCCAAGCTCTGGTTCAAGGAGCTCAACGGCATCGGCAGCACGGCAGAGAATCTTGCCGCCGCAGCAGCCGGTGAGAACTATGAGTGGACGGACATGTACGAAGGCTTTGCCAAGACGGCCGAGGCCGAAGGCTTCCCCGAGCTGGCAGAGAAGTTCCGCGGTGTCGCAGCCATCGAGAAGCACCATGAAGAGCGCTACCGTGCCCTGCTGAAGAATGTGGAAATGCAGCAGGTCTTCGAGAAGAGCGAAGTCAAGGTCTGGGAGTGCCGCAACTGCGGGCATATCGTCGTCGGCACGCAGGCGCCGGAAATCTGCCCCGTTTGTGCCCATCCGCAGGCTTACTTCGAGGTCAACGCCGAGAATTACTGAGGGCTGATCCCTATGAAGTTCTCCGGCCCGGAAGGGAAGCTGGAGTCGCCCGAGCTGACGGCGGATTACGAGAGCGCCGAGCGGTTTGAAAAAACACGCGTCGGCAAGCTCGGCGTATTCTTCCCCAGCGGCTTCGGCACAAAGTTTGTCCCCTACAGCTATATGGACCGGGCGTTTATCCGCGTCCACGAGGTGGACGGGAAGCTCTGCTGCGGCAAGGCCACCTTCTACTATTACCGGCTTGTTTTCGTGCATGACGGCAAGGAATTTGCCGACGTGATCAGCGAAAACGAAAAGCTGACGGATGCTGCCCTCGCCGCCATCGCCCAAAACGCCCCCACCGTCAAAATCGGCTATAACACTTAAAGAAAAACCTCCGTTCTGAACATTCCAGAACGGAGGTTTTTATCCTTATAGCCTTCTCTCGGCTGGTAGCAAAGCGGTCCCCTTATTTGAAAAAATACCTTGTATAACCTTCCCCTGGCGGGGAAGGGGGACCATCGTGAAGCGATGGTGGATGAGGTCGGGGACCGCTTGCGGTGGGTGAGGTGTTACCATTCAGCAGCGTCATTTTTATACTATTTTGCTCGCGACGGCGCACCAAAAGCGAGGTACAGCGTAGTCTTCGCGAGCAGTAAGATGGTACTCATTTCGAGGTACCCTCCCTCACGTTATCTCTTCCAGTTCTTCCACCAGTTCCCCAAACAACGTAAGCGCCGAATTCACCGGCCCCGGCGTGCTCATGTCCACCCCGGCAATCTTCAGCAGCGACACCGGGTCCGTGCTGCTGCCGCCGGAGAGGAAGCGCTTGTAATCCGCCACGGCCGGCGCCCCCTCGGCCAGGATCCGGTTGGCAATGGCCACCGCCGCCGAGAACCCCGTGGCGTACTGGAATACGTAGTAATTGTAGAAAAAGTGCGGGATCCGTGCCCATTCCAGCGCAATTTCGTCGTCCGACACCATCTCCGGCCCGAAGTACAGCTTGTTGAGCGCAAGATACTTCTCGCACAGCGCATCGGCCGTTAGCGTCTCGCTGTTTTCCACCGTCCGCCCCATGTCCAGCTCGAACTCGGCAAACATCGTCTGGCGGTAGATCGTGCCCTTGAACTGGTCGAGGAAGTGGTTGATCAGATAGGCGCGTTCCTTCCTGTTCTCCGTTTTGCCGAGCAGGTGCCGCATCAGCAGGATCTCGTTGCACGTCGAGGCGACCTCGGCCACAAAGATCACGTAGTCGGCGGTGCACGTGGGCTGCCCTTTCATGCTGTGGTAGCTTTGCAGTGCATGCCCCATCTCATGGGCGAGGGTGAACATGCTGTCCAGCGTGTCCTTCTGGTTCAGTAGCACGTACGGGTGCGGGTAGCTGTTGCCCGAGGAATACGCTCCGCTCCGCTTGCCCTGGTTTTCGTACACGTCGATCCACCGGTTGGCAAAGCCTTCCTTCAGGAGGCCGGTATAGTCCTCTCCCAGCACGGCAAGCGCCTCCAGCACGGTGGCCTTTGCCTCCTCAAACGGGATCTTCACCGCCGCATCTTCCACCACGGGAGTGTATACATCGTACATGTGCAGCTCGTCCACGCCCAGCAGCTTTTTGCGCAGCTCCACATAGCGGTACATCTTGTCCAGGTTCCCGTGCACGGCCTCGATCAGGTTGGTATAAATCTCCGTCTTCACCTCGTTGGCGTCGAGCGAGGCCTCCAGCGTGCTGCCGTAATGCCGCGCGTTCGAGAAGAACTTCAGCTGCCGGAACTGCGCGTCCAGCGTCGCGGCGATGGTGTTCTTCACCTCGCCGAGGCGGGTGTAGTAGGCCTGAAAGGCATTTTTGCGCAGCACGCGGTCGGCACTCTCCAGCAGCGGCACAAACGTGCCAGCGGTGAGCGGGTGTGCTTTGCCTTCCGCGTCATCGACGTCGGGGAAGCGCAGGTCTGCATTGCGCAGCATGCTGCCGATATCGTCCGGCGAGCGGGCCAGATCGTCTGCGGCGGCCAGCAGGGCCTCTTCCGCTGCCGAGAGCACATGCGCCTTCAGCCGCCTCACGATAGAAAGCGGGCGGCGGTAGGTTTCCAGTTCGGTTTTCTCAGCGAAAAACCGGTCCAGCGTCTCGTCCGGGATGGCGATGAGCTCCGGCGTGGCAAAGGAGGCTGCGCCCGTAACGGCCACATACACGTTCATGGCCTTCCCGCGCATGTCGAGATAAAAGCCGTTTGCCGTGTCCTGGTCGAGCTTCTGCGAGGCGTAGCCGATCAGCTTGGAAAGCCGCACCGACAGCTCGTCATGGAGGCGGTAATACTGCAGCAGCGTCTCCGCACTCTCTCCCAGGCACCCGCGGAAGGCGGCGATCCGTTCCGGCATGCTCTGCAGGGATTCGTACTCTTTGCTCCATTCCTCGTCGGACGGAAAGATATCTTCCAGCCTCCAGGTGTCCTCCACCGGCACTTCCGAACGAAGAGGTATTTTCTGTTCTGTCATGTTCTGACCTCCATGGTTTATTTTTCTACTCCAAGTATATCATTATTTTGCTGTAGATACAACCGGAATGGTTCTTGACATCCGGGGGGAATCTGCTATCATGAAAAAAGATTTTTCTCGGAGGCGGACGGGGTTGATGAAGCGGAAAAACAGCATCTGGCTTGTCGTGCTCGCACTGCTGCTGATGGCAGCGGGGGCGGGAACGGTTTTGTTTGCCTTCCGCTCACCCGGCGGAGGCACCGGAAACGAAGAGCCGGTTCCCTCTGTTGCCTCGGAACAGCCCATGATTGCGGAGGAACAGCCGGAAGAGCCTGTGCTGCTGCCCGGCTGGGACGGACAGGTTACCCTTACGCCGGACGGCCGTGAGCTGGTTCTCGAAAAGCTTCTCCTTCCGGAGGAGGACTGCCGGCAGCCCGATTTTGAAGCACTTTTTGAGGAAGTCTGTTATGAGGCAACGGATGCCTCCTTCTCGGAGGACGGTTCCCATACCATTCTTCCCGAAAAAACCGGCCTCCGATTTGACCCGGGTGATGCGCAGAAGCGCTGGGAACAGGCAGCAGAAGGAGAAGTGCATATCCCGCTGGAGGTCCTGCAGCCGCAGGTCATCTCCGGCATGCTGGAGACGCTGCTCTACCGCGATCTGCTCGGGGCCGTCACCACGAAATACAACAATTCGGGGGAGACCAGGTGCATCAATGTCCATCTGGCTTCGGCGAAAGTCAACGGCGTGGTGCTCTTTCCGGGCGAGGAGTTTTCCTTTAATGAAGTGGTAGGGCCCAGAACAGAAGAAGCAGGCTTTCTGCCTGCTCCTGCCTATGCCGGGTATGACGATATCAAGGATGAAATCGGGGGAGGGGTCTGCCAGGTCTCCACGGGCGTCTATGCGGCAGCGCTGTTCGCTTTTCTGGATGTCACCAGGCACACCAGCCACATCTATCCGCCGAACTATATCCAGCTCGGCACGGATGCCACGGTCACCATTCCCGCGGGCGGCGGGAGAAGTATCGACATGAAGTTTGTCAACAGCAAAAACTACCCCGTGAAAATCGTCTCCTACTGCGAGGAATCCGTTCGCGACAACGGCAAGCCGCTCCGCACTGTCACGGTCGAAATCTGGGGCACGCTCGAGGAAGGCGATTATATGCCCATCGAGTTTGACAACTCCTACAGTAATATCTACGACTATGACCGCGTCATTCCGCCCGCCTATCCGGACCGGGAGGGGTATAAAATCAAGTTCACTCATGAGGAGACGGAGTTTGAAGACGAAACCGGCCGCGGCCTCCACACACTGACGCACCGGAAGGTTTATGATTCTTCCGGAAACCTGGTGGAGGACAAAATCACCAACCCGACGTATTCGGCCGGCTACGCGCTGGACACGTATTATTACCGCGGCTGAGAAGCCGCCGCTCTCAGCGCATCAGGCCGGTGAACACTTTGCCGACGGAAATTTTTTGGTGCAACACGGCATGGATATCCGTGCCTTCCGGAGCCATGTCGGCAGTGATGGGTACGCCGCATTGCAGGACCGTCCAGCGGCCATCGTCATAGTGCTGCTGCGGGATGTTGTCCGCGTACAGCTGCATCTCCGCGGGGCGGCAGCCGTATGCGATGCCGTTGAGTGCTTCCGTGTCGCAGGCGGGAAAGTTAATATTCCAGAAAGCGTTTCTTTCGATTTCTTTCTGCAGGAGCTCCTCTGTCATGGCGGCCATATGGGCCCGGACGGCGGAATAGTTCCTGCGGTTTTCATTGGAGTATGCAATGGCGGGTACTCCGTTGAAGATCGCCTCAAAACAGGCGCCGCAGGTGCCGGAGTAGGCAATGTCGAACCCCGTGTTGAAGCCCTCGTTGATCCCCGAAAAAACGAGATCCGGTTTCACGGACAGGATCTGCAGGGCGACCTTTACGCAGTCCGCCGGGGTGCCTTCGAGCGCCCAGGCTTTTACCCCCTCCACGGGGAAGTCCGGCTGCGGCCGGATCTCCATCTCCTGCTTGATGGTCAGCCGCTGGGACATGGCGCTGCACTGCTTTGCCGGCGCGACGACGGTCACCTCTCCGAATTCCCGCGCCATCTCCGCGAGGAGCAGGATGCCCGGCGCCTCGATTCCGTCGTCATTGGTTACCAGGATCGTTCTCTGCTTTTTCATTCAGGCGTTGGTCTCCTCTTGATATTGTTGCTGCAGCCGGCCGATCAGCCCGGCTTTTTCTTCTTCCGGCAGAAAGGATGCCTCCGCGGCATAGAGGTTCATTCTGATCAGATCGGAATACGCAAATCCCATCTCACCGATGCAGTGGTCGTATTCCTCCTCCAGCGTCACGGCCGCGAGCACCATGTTGTCCGTGCTGATGGTCACGCGGATGCCAGCGTCAAAAAGCTTCTTCGCCGGGTGGAGCGCATAGGAGGGCTGCGTTTTGCACTGGATGTTGCTTGTCGGGCAGATCTCCAGCGTAACGCCGTTTTCCCGGACCCTCGGCCAGAGCTCGGGAGCGTCGTAGAGATGATGGCCGTGGCCGATCCGTTTTGTTCCGAAGTCGAGCGCGTCCAGCACGGTGTCCGGCCCCTGGGAATCTCCCGCGTGGCATGTGAAGGGGACTGCGAGTTCTCTCGCCAGATCAAATACCGGATGGAAATTTCTCAGCGGGACGATCCCTTCCGCCCCCGCCAGATCACACCCGACGACGCCTTTCCCGAGGTATTCCTTCGTCAGGCGCACCGTTTCAAGGTTTTCGGCCATGTTCAGGGTTTCCGGGCCGATGCTCATTGCACACAGCAGGATCCCCGTTTTGAGGGATGGGTTTTTCTTCAGCCCGGCTTCCTGCCCGGCCAGCACGGCCTCCACGGCATCGCGCTGCGTAAGCCCCCTGCGCAGGTGGAGCTGGGGCGCAAAGCGGATCTCCGCCAGCCCATACCCCTGGGCGGCGAGCACATCGATCAGGCTCTCCGTCACAAGCGTGAGGTTTTCCCTGCTCTGCAGGAGCTGCAGCGGCAGTTCGAACCGTTCAAGGTATTCGTTGACGCTGCTGCAGTCGGACGTGACCTTCAGCCAGGTCCTGAATTCCTCAAGCGTGGCGGCGGGAAGCGGAATCTGCTCCTTTTCGGCGAGCGCAAACATGGTTTCCGGCGGGATGGAACCGTCCAGATGCAGGTGCAGTTCCACCTTGGGGAAAGGATATCGGTTTTCCGTCATTTGTGTCATTCTCCTTCCGGACAGGATACCTTATCATAAGGCAAACCCGGCCGGTTTTCAACACTTTTTTGGCGGCAGTTGATTGACTTTTAGCGGATTCTATTGTAATATAAATGTGCATCACCGGGCCGTTCGGCCCGCCAAAAAATCATCTTATTGGAGGAAGCAAAATGAAGAAAATCCTTGCATTGGTCCTGGTTCTTACCATGATCTTCGCCCTGTCGGCATTCTCCGCCTCTGCGGAAGAGAACGTCTACAGCGTAGCCTACCTTGTCAACGGCAACCTCGGTGACAAATCCTTCTTTGACTCTGCCGAAGCAGGCCTTGCAGCCCTTGTCGATGCCGGCCGCATCGATTGTGTGACCATTGAAATGGGCGGCACGGATGAAGACCAGCCGACCTGGCTGTCCACCCTCTATGACGTGTCCGAGTCTGAAGAGTATGATGTCATCATCTGCGGCACCTACCAGATGCCGGACTATCTGAAGGAAGTTGCAACCGCATATCCCGATCAGAAGTACATCATTTTCGATGACAATACCTATGTCGGCGAGAATGACAATGTCCTCAACCTCACCTACAAGCAGAATGACATGGGCTATCTCGTCGGTGTCTATGCTGCCTGCATGACGGTCGATACCTCTCTGAACAACATCAATGAAGATGCAATCGTCGGCTTCGTCGGCGGCGTGGATTCCCCTGTTATCAATGACTTCCTGACTGGTTTCATTGAGGGTGCCCAGTCCGTCAATCCCGACATCAAGATCGATACCCGCTACACCAATGACTATGTTGACACGGCCATCGCCAAGGAGTATGGCCTCTCCATGATCAACGACAACAAATGTGACATTATCTGGGGCGTTGCAGGCAATGCAGGCAACGGTGCTGCGGAAGCTGCTCTGGAAACCGGCAAGGCATGGTTCATCGGTGTTGACTCCGACCAGGAGCTCACCCTCAGCCCGGATCTCGCAGCTCTCACCCTGACCTCCGGTCTGAAGAACATCGGCAACTCCCTCATCTGGGTGTTTGACGAGCTCGATGCAGGCAATGAGTACTGGGGCACTGAAGTCTCCCTCGGCCTTGCAGAAGGCGGTGTCGGCATTGTAACAGACAAGAACTTCGACAAGTATGCATCTGCTGAGACGAAGGCTGCTGTTGCTGCTGCTGAAGAAGCCGTCCTCTCCGGCACGGTTGTTGTTGACACAGCAATCGGTGCAAATGCTGTTGATGCGGTTGCACTTCGCGAAGCAGTCCGTCCGTAATTCCCATCAAGATCTGCCAACTGAAGATTTTAACAGATCTCAGGAGGGAGCTCCTCGGAGCTTCCTCCTTTCACTTTGATTTTTGACAGGGAGGGAGACAGCCATGCCAGACGGAAACCCGGCTGCAAGGGACGAGTACGTCGTTCAAATGAAGAAAATTACCAAAGTGTATTCCAACGGCGTTGCAGCAAACCAGGGAGTTGATTTCAATCTCCGCCGCGGAGAGATTCATGCCCTCATGGGGGAAAACGGAGCGGGGAAGAGCACCCTGATGAAAATGCTTTTCGGCCTGGAACAGCCGACAAGCGGTGAAATTGTGGTAAACGGAGAAGTGCTGGACCTGAGTTCGCCGTCCGTAGCCATCTCCCACGGGATCGGAATGGTGCATCAGCATTTTATGCTGGTGCCGAGCCTGTCCGTGGCGGAGAATATGGTGCTCGGGATGGTTCCGCAGAAGTCCGGCCTCTTTATCGATAAAGAAAAGGCTATTGACATCACCAGGGAGTATTCCGAGAAGTTCAACCTGCATGTGGAACCTGAAGCCAAAGTGATGGATATCCCCGTCGGCATGAAGCAGAAGGTCGAAATCCTTAAAGCGCTGGTGCGCGGGGCCAGGATCCTGATCATGGATGAGCCGACGGCTGTTCTGACCTCCCAGGAGACGGCGGAGCTCTTCGTGGAGCTGAAGAACCTGAAAAATCAGGGATACACAATTGTGTTTATTTCCCATAAGCTCAACGAGATTATGGAGATCACTGACCGCCTGACCATTATGCGCAACGGAAGAAGCATGGGCGTCTACAACACGAAGGATGTAACCAAGGAAGAGATTTCCCGCCTGATGGTCGGCCGCGACGTAGTGCTCAGTGTCCATAAGGACAAGGCGGTTCCCGGCGAGACCGTGCTGAAAGTGCGGGACCTCGAGTACGTCAACGAGTGGAACAAAAAGATGCTCGACAAGATCTCCTTTGACGTTCGCAGAGGGGAGATCCTCGGCATAGCGGGCGTCGAGGGGAACGGCCAAAAAGAGCTCGTGGACATGCTCTTCAACTTCAATACGCCGAACTCCGGCACGGCGACGGTCAATGGGGTGAACATTCTCGGCATGCCGCAGCAGAAGATTCGTGAGCTGGGCGTTTCCCTCGTCCCGGAGGACCGTATGCTCTACGGCATTGCGGCAGGCGCCTCCATTGAAGAAAACGTTATCTCGGACCGCAGCAGTGACAAACGCTTCAACAGCGGCCCGCTGTTCAATATGAAGGCAATCCATGAGGAAGCGGATCGGCTGATCAAGGAATATACCGTTCTCTGTAAGTCCCGCAGCCAGCACGTCGGCATGCTGTCCGGCGGCAATATCCAGAAAGTCGTGGTGGCGCGGGAATTCTCCAATGACCCGGTTCTGATCCTGGCGGACCAGCCCACCCGCGGCATCGACGTCGGCGCCACGGAATTCATCCGCAAGAAGCTGGTGGAGCTCTCGCGTTCCGGTATTGCGGTGCTGCTCGTCTCGGCCGACCTGAACGAGGTCATGGAGCTCTCCGACAGCCTAATGGTTATGCACAACGGCCGTATCGCAGCGTACTTTGACGATACCTCCGGCCTGACAGACGAGATGATGGGCGAATACATGCTCGGCCTGAAAGAACAGAGCGAGGAAGAGGTAAGGAGGGTATGTCATGACTAAGAGACGACAGCTCAGATTTACGATTATCCGGAGCCTTGTTGCGATCTGTATTGCCCTTCTTGTCGCGACGCTGCTGATTTTCATCAGTGCCACCGGCGACAGCTTCCAGGAGAAGCTGCAGGCGACCGGAGAAGCCCTGAAGCAGATGCTGATCGGCCCGCTGTTCCGCATGAGCAAGAAGAAGGGCACCTCCTTTGAACTGAAGCGTCTGGCAGATATCCTCGCAGCCATGATTCCCACCATTTTTACCGGCCTTTCCGTGTGCGTCATGTTCTCGGCAAACCAGTTCAACCTCGGCGCGGAAGGCGGCATTATGCTCGGTGCCTTCGCTTCAGCGATGGCTGCAATCTACATTCCGCTGCCTGCAGGGCTGCATCCTGTTGTGGCAGTGCTGATCGGCGGTGCTGCGGTAGCAATCGTGATGCTGCTGCCGGCTTTGCTGAAGACAAAGCTGAACGTGAGCGAGATGGTCTGTTCACTGATGCTGAACTATATCATCATGTATGTCATTAAGTTCCTGATGAACACCTATCTCGCAGATAAGTCCAGAGGGCAGATCATGTCCTACGCGTTCCGTGAGACAGCCAACATTCCCCCCATCGTAAACAACACGGTTTTCAGCGGTGCTAAACTGACGTGGGGCTTCGTTATCGCAATCCTCGCCGTGATTCTGTGCGGGCTGTTCATGTATCGCTCCCGTTGGGGATATGCGATCCGCATGATCGGCATCAACCAGGATTTCGCAAAATATTCCGGCATGAAGGTTGGCAGTGTGATTGTGCTCTCCCAGGTGCTGGGCGGGTTCCTCGCCGGCGCAGGCGGCGGCATAGAGATGCTCGGGCGTTACACAAACTTCTCGTGGAGTGCACTGCCAGGATATGGATGGACGGGCATCACGATAGCGATCCTTGCAGGAAATAACCCGTACATGGTTCCGTTTGCAGCTTTCTTTATGGCATATCTCTCCAAAGGCTGTGACCTGATGGCAACCTATGCGAAGGTTCCCGCACAGCTGATTGATATCATCCAGGGTGTGATCTTCCTGTTCTTTGCCGCGGAGCAGTTCCTGTCCGGATACAGACAGAAACTGGTTGTAAAATCCGCCGAAGAAGAGATTGCCGCCCGGGCAAATCTGCAGAAGGAGGGTTGAGATTATGTTGAATTTTCTGAAAATGCTCATTACCCCCGAATTCTTCTTTTCTATCATCCGTATTTCTGCACCGATCATCTTTGCTACCCTGGCAGCTATTGTGGTGGAAAAGGCCGGATTTGCGAATATCGGCCTGGAGGGCCTGATGATGTTCTCTGCGCTGGCAGGATCTCTGGTCAGCTACTATACGAAGACCTGGTATTTCGGCCTGCTGGCTGCTCTGGCAACGGGGGTCCTGATGTCGCTGATCATGGGCTTTTTCGCATTCAAACTTAAAACGGACATCATCCTTGTCGGTGTGGCGATCAATATGATGGGATCCGGCGGAACGCTTTTCCTGTGCAAGGTGATTACGAACCTGACACAGGGGAAGGCGATGGCGTCCACAACCGGCCTCATCACAAAATCCCTCTGTATCCCCGATATTAATATCCCGCTGATCAACAAAATTCCGTTTCTTGGCGGTGTCTTGTCCGGCCATAACCTGCTGACATATCTTGCATTCCTGTTCTGCCTGCTGACATCTATCATGCTGTATAAAACCCCGCTGGGTCTGAATATCCGCGCTGTAGGCGAAAACCCGAATGCAGCGTCCTCGGTCGGTGTGTCTGTCCTCAGAATCAAATACACGGCAATGGCTTTTTCCGGCTTGATGAGCGGATTCGGCGGCGCATTCATGTCAATGGCATATGCCCAGGGCTGGTCTCTGGATATGGTTTCCGGGCGAGGTTTTATTGCATTGGCGGCACAAGCTATGGGCGGAGGCGAATGCCTTGGCGGTATGCTCTCGGCTATTGTTTTCGGATTTGCTCAGGCATTGGGCATCAAGTTCTCGGCCATCGGGCTTGACTCGAATCTCGCTTCCCCGATTCCGTATGCTGTGACGATTATCGGCCTCGTGATTTTTGCCATTGTCAGAAATAATAAAATCAGAAGACAGCATTCTGCTGCAGTGCTCTCAAAGAGCGAAGCTAAGTAACTGTTATTAAAAGACCATACCAGAAAGCCTGCCGCATACGATGGCGACAGGCTTTTTGAGAAGGAGAAGAAAATGCCGAATTGGAAGAGAATCCCGGTGATTCTGGACGGTGACCCCGGCCATGATGATGCGATCGCATGGGTGCTCGCCCATGCAAGCGGCAGGTTTGATATTCTGGCTGTTACGACGGCAGCCGGCAACCAGACCATTGAGAAAACAACCTATAACGCCCTGAGGGTATGCACCTTGATCGGATTACATGCCCCCGTTGCGAAAGGCTGTCCGAAACCTCTGTTGACGGAACCGATGAACGCCCCATCCGTTCATGGAGAGTCCGGGCTGGACGGTCCTGCCCTGCCTGAACCGGCTTTCGAGGCGGAGAAGGTAGGAGCCATTGAGCTGATGGCCCGGGTGGTCCGGAAAAGTCCGGAAAAAGTGACAATAGTTTCCACAGGCCCCCTGACAAATACAGCAGCCTTTTTGCTGGCACACCCGGAGCTGAAGGAAAAAATCGAGCGTATCAGCATGATGGGAGGAGGTCTTGCCCTCGGCAACTGGACGCCCGCCGCAGAGTTCAACATTCTGGTCGACCCGGAGGCGGCGAAGATTGTGTTTGAATCCGGCGTACCGATCCTGATGGCAGGGCTGGATGTCACGGAGAAAGCCTTGATCCTGCCGGAGGATTTTGAAAGGATCCGGGAGCAGAATAATCCTGTGAGTGATATCGTCTGGCAGTGGTTGGAATTCTTTTATCGGTTCCATCGCTCCATCGGCTATGAAGGGGCGCCGATGCATGATCCCTGTGCGGTGATGGCACTGATTCATCCTGAAATTTTTACCATGCGTGATTATTATGTGCAGATAGAGACCTGTGGAGATTACTGCAAAGGAGCCACAGTTCCGGACTGGTATGGCCTGACCGGACATGCACCGAATGCCACCTGCATCATGAATGTGGACAGAAAGGCATTTGCCGATCTGCTGGTCGAAGCAATAAATGCTTACGGGGAGGGAAAGCCATGAAAAAAATTCCAGTCTGGATGGATTGTGATACAGGTACGGATGATGCCATAGCTATTCTGCTGGCACATGCACTGGAAGAGCTTGATCTGCTTGCCATTTCCACAGTCTGCGGGAATACATCGCAGGAGAATGCTTTTCGCAATACACATGGAGTTGTTGGTTTGACAGGTGTTGATTATCCCGTTTTCCGCGGGGCAGAAAAACCTTTGCTCCAAAAGCTGGAGTTCGCCACCGCTTTTCACGGAGAAAACGGGCTCGGCAATGTAGAACTGCCGATTCCCGAACAAACGGTTTTCCGGGCTGAAAAAGCCTGGGATGCGCTTTATGCTTGCGCTGCTGCACATCCGCATGAACTTCGCCTCGTGGCAACCGCCCCGCTGACAAATGTGGCGACCGCCTTTGTGAAGTACCCCGAGCTTCCTCACCTGCTGCATTCTCTTTGCCTTATGGGTGGTTCTGCGGGGCCGGGCAATATTACACCTGCAGCGGAGTTCAATATCTATATTGACCCGCAGGCAGCAGAGATCGTTTTTCACAGCGGGGTTAAGCTCGTTATGTTCGGGCTGGATGTGACCCTGCAGGAGAAACTTGTAGAAGATGACCTTGACGAACTTGGAGCCTCCGGAAGCAAAGCAGGGGAATTTGCGGGAGCCTGTCTCCGGTGTGCCCTGGAGGGCATGAAGCGCTATGGCATTAACGGCGTATCCATGCACGACTCCTGCCCGGTGATGTATCTTGCCCATCCGGAATTGTTTGATGGGGAAGAGGCCGGCGTGGTGGTTGAGACGCGAGGGAGCATTACCAATGGCAAAACGGTCACGGATCTCTATTCCGATAAGCAGTTCCCATTCAAAAACGCCCTGGTTATGCTTAAAGTAGATGCAGAAGCCTTTATTAGGATCCTGAAAAAGCGTATTGTGAGTATAGAATAACCGATAGATGCAAAAAAGCAGCCCGAATAAAGGCTGCTTTTTTGTGTGAATAGTTAAGAAGTGATTAAAGGCTTGCTGCAAGGGTGCGGGCTTTCTGCTTTGCATCTTCTAACACGGCGGCAGAATCAAATCGGCTCATATCCATGCCGTCTGCCGCAATGCAGTGGTACCGGTCAAAACCGAAAAAGACATGGAGCGCATCAAGGTAACGGCTGCCCATTTCCATCGGATCATCCGTGTAGACGCCACCTCGTGTTGTGAGAAACACAAGATCCGTCCCCTTACAAAGTCCCTGCAGCCCGCCGTGCGAACTGCTGAAGGTGATGCTGTCAACGCTGATCTGCTCGATATAAACTTTCAGCAGGGCGGGAAAACTCAGGTCCCAAAAAGGTGCTGCGATGCAAACCAGATCTGCCTCGGCAAACTGATGGGCGTAACGGAATCGGGGATGATCCAGCCGGCCTTGATCCAGCAGCTTTTGCCGCTGTTCAAAGTATGCACCGGTCAGGCAGGAGAGGTTTTCTTCATCCAGCACAAGGATGTCCTGCTCCACATCTTCCTGAAGAGCTCCGGCAAAAGCCTCCAGCAGCCGGGCAGTCCTGGATTCCTTCTTTCGAATACAGCAGTCAATCAGAAGTGCTCTTCTCATGTTTTCACCCATTCCGGATGCTTTCCGTTAAGCAGAACAAAAGCTTCCAGCGCGACAAGAAGCTCGTTGCGTTCGCCCTGAGCGGCTAGGGCAGCTCCGTCAACATAGTCACCGATTGCATCGGCAGTATCCTGCCCGTAAAGAACAACATTGTTTAAAACCGACGCAGCTTTTACACCTCGCAGACGGGCTATCGTAAAGAGTGCGGCACTTTCCATATCCGCTCCCAATACGCCTTTTGCAGACCAGTATGCACTTGCGGCATCCGCCTCGTCGTGGTAAAAACTCTCGTGGCTGTGGGAAAGCCCTTCATGATAGGTTATACCGTGTTTTTCTGCTGCGTCTATTACACAGGAGAGAAGCTCAATGTCTGCATAGGCAGGATAACATTCCGGCACGTATGCTTTGGAAGCACCGTCGTCCCGTACGGCACCCGACACAACAATCAGCTCTCCCAGACCAATGCCATTTTGCAAAGCGCCGCAGGAGCCCGTCCGTATCATGGCTTTTACACCAATATTATGCAGTTCCTCTACCGCAATTCCGGCGGAACATCCGCCAATGCCGGTTGAAATCGCAAGAATATCTGTTCCCTTATAGGTGCCGCGCAGGCTGCGAAATTCGCGATTATAGGCAAGCTCTTCCACATTTTCCAGAAGAGGGGCAATTCTGTCAAGCCTGGCAGGATCACCGGGCAAAACGGCATAGGAAATGCCGAGAGACTCATCCAGAAAGATATGAGGCTGTTTCATCTGAGTCCCTCTTAACCAATCAGAACTTCCGGAGCAATCGCTTCAGCCGTAGGGACATCGATCTGCAGATAATCATTTACGATATCCATGACTGTGTCATCTTTCAGCGTAATGGAAATCTCTATACGGCGGTTCAGGGCTTTGTTTTCCTTGGTGTCATTCGGAGCAATCGGTCTGGATTCACCATATCCTGCTGCACAGAAATAATCTCTGTAAGGTGTGAGCATGGTCTCGGTGAGCATATAATTAAGCACCGAATTTGCTCTCTGTGTGGAAAGAGTACGGTTGATCTCATCAGAACCGTCTGAGTCCGTATGGCCGGATATAATAATACTGTCGATATATTTGGAGTTTTCGGGGTCTGAAAGAAATCTGGAAAAGACCACTACAAGCTGATCCAGCACGCCAAGAGCTTCCGGTTTGAGATCAGCCTTGTTTGTATCGAAGAAGACTGCATCATTGAGAATAATGCTGCCGTTTTCTCCGATTGATGCACGAGACGAATTGCCGCTGACAGAGTCGATGCTGGCCTTAATCTGGTCCAGAACTTCACGGCGCACACCGACGATCATCTCCATCTGTCCATGCATCTTTTCGAGCTCTACCTGAGCCTCTGCCACATATTGTGCCTGTGAATTAATCGTTGCCTGTTGCTGGGCAAGTACGAACTGAGTGTTCTCAAGCTCTGCGTTTTTCTCGTCCAGGCGAATCTGTACAGTGGCAAGGATAGCCTCTTTCTCATTGAGCTCATTTTCCTTATCGGTAAGCTGATTTTGTGTATCCTGCAGTTCTGCATTGGCCTCATCTACCTCTGCCTGGGCAATCGTCAATCGGGAAAGTGTCTCAGAAAGACGTTCTTCCGTATTGCGGAGGTTGTTGCCGGTCTGAATGTTGGATAAATAAGAGAGAAGCATCAGGAAAAACAGAATAAGCGCAAACGAGGACATCATATCCGCATAGGATGGCCAGAAGTTCTGCTCGTTATCGATTTTTCCGCTTGCAGCTTCCGTGCTCACCTTGGTGCGTCTCCTCATGAACGGTCACTCCTCTCAATTCGCGAAGTGATTCCGCGCACCGCGTTGCCAAAATCACGGATTGAAACATCAAGCCGTTCTACGGTTCCCTGCAGAGCATAGTTGAACTCTGAAAAGTCATGCACACCATCGTTAAAGCCCTGCACGGTTTTATTAAACCCGATAAGGGAAGCACGCAGGTTTGCAGTTGTCTCGGCGAGGCTCCGCTGCATTGTATCCGAAGCCGTGTTAATGCTGTCAATTACCTGATGCAGGGCCTCAATATCATCTTCAGCAGCCAGTGTCGGAAGTGTAGGTGCAACAGACTGGTCAAGCCACAATTCCATGCGGGACTCCATCAGTTCCCTCGCAGCAGCGGGAGAGAAAATGGCTCTAAGAATCGTCAGAATAATAGAGCACCCAACACCGACCAGCGATGTATAGAACGCAACACCCATGCCGCTCAGGGCAGACATCAGCCCGCTGCCGACGCTGTTAAGGATGGAGAGCCATTCATCAGCGCTGCTGTCGGCAATCAGTTTGGAAAGGGAACCGACTGAAAGGCTCAGGCCGAGGAAAGTTCCGAAAAGGCCGAGTGTAACAAAAAGCGAGACTGCATTCCCCAGAAATCTCTCACAGAGCAGAGAACCTCCCAGCTTTGAACCTACAGCTTCTTCAATGATAGCCGGAGTATTGGTTTCTTTCCCGTAACGCTTGTAGGATTCCGCAAACTGGTTCACGGTATATCGAAGGAAACGGTTATCCTGATTGACAGTTCCGCTTATCTGATAGGTAAGATGTTTATAGCGTATATAGACTCCGAAGAGAATAAAAAGTGAAAGTCCAAAAAGAATCAGGATAATGGCAATCACGATGAGGCCGACAACCGGCATATTGCTTAAACTAGCCATAAGAAACACCTTCTTAGTTTAGAATTTACGGAATCAAGTATAACACAATTCGAGAGAAAATAAAACACTATTTTTTGCTTTTTGTAAACATTCTGTAAAAATAGAGCAAATAATAAGAATCGGATAATAAGCCATAAAGTATAATTCATTGAATTCCAGTTGATTTGCTCGTTTATGCATGGTACAATAACAAAACATTTTTATCGAAGGCTTTTCATTCGTCTCTACTCATAAAAAGAGGAACCCCAAATGTCTGATAAACGATCTTCTTTAAGATTCCGCCACTATACTGCGGTTTTATATGATATTCCGATGCTGGTGTTATCTGTATTTATTTTCCTGTATCTGGCACCAAGCGTTGAAGTCCGCCCCAGGCTGATGATCATTGCTTTGCAATTTGTAATCTGTGCCGTCTGCGTTTTCTCTGCCCGGATTGCAACAGGCGTTTACAAACAGATTCTCCGTTATGGCGGCAGCAGAATGTATATCCGCCTGATCCTTGCGGATGTATGTGCCGGTATTGTTTATTACGGCATTCAGCTTTTGCTGCCGGAAGGGCCTATGCGCGTCACCTTTATCCGCGCTGTCTGTATTATAACATTCAATCTTCTGGAGGCGGTGGCATCTAGGCTTCTTTATCAGTATGTCTTTGAATATGGCAGCCGCAGTATATGGACACTTCCCGGTATCCGCAATGTGGTTCATTTTATGACGGGCTATTATTCCGATGAAGCAACGGAACTGGTCCTTGAGGAGCAGAAAAAACAGATTCCCCCCTCTGAGCGAAAAAAACTTGCTGTTGTGGGGGCAGGCCGCATCGGTGCCATGCTTGTCAAGGAGCTTCTTACCAACCAGAATACAGCGTATGTTCCTGTCTGTTTTGTGGACAATGACATGCGCAAGGCAGAGCGGGAGATCTATGGTATCCCTGTCATAGCGGAAGATGACACTATCCAGGACAAACTCAAAGCATTTGAGGTAGAGGAGATTGTTTTTGCGCTTCCCCGCATGCACGCTGAGCAGAAGAATGAACTTTATGAGCGATACAGAAAAACCGGCTGCAAAATTCTGATTTACGACTATCCTCTCTCACAGTCCAGTGAGTTCGGTAAACGTACTCTGCGGGAATTCCGTGTCGAAGAGCTGCTCTTCCGTGATGCGAAGGAGTTTATGAATGACGATGTCCGCGCGTTTTATGCGGGTAAAACCATTCTTGTTACCGGCGGCGGCGGCTCCATCGGCAGTGAACTTTGCAGGCAGATTGCCAAAATGTCTCCCAAAATGCTGATCGTTCTGGATGTGTATGAAAACAGTGCCTACGATCTTCAGCAGGAACTTATCATGACGTACGGGAGAGGAATGCTCCCCTTTGAGGTGGAAATCTGTTCCATTACCGACCGGCGCAAACTCGAAAATGTTTTCCGAACCTATCATCCGGATGTTGTGCTGCATGCTGCCGCTCACAAACATGTTCCTTTGATGGAGCATAATGTTGTTGAAGCTGTGGAAAACAACATTTTCGGCACCCGCAATGTGATTGATCTTGCCATCCAGTACCAGGTTTCAAAATTCCTTATGGTCTCTACGGATAAAGCGGTTAACCCCACTAACGTGATGGGTGCTACAAAGCGGATGTGCGAGATGATGGTGATGGAGGCAGCTTCCCGCCATACGGTTACGAAATTCTGTGCTACTCGTTTTGGAAATGTTCTTGCATCCAACGGATCGGTTGTCCCGCTATTTAAAAAGCAGATTGCCAACGGAGGCCCTGTCACTGTTACGGACAAGCGCATCATTCGCTATTTTATGACGATTCCGGAAGCTACACAGCTGGTTCTGACTTGCGGTGCCCTTTCGGAAAACGGTGAGCTTTTTGCGCTTGACATGGGCAAGCCGATGAGCATCCTGACTATGGCGGAAAATATGATCCGTCTCTCCGGTCTGGAGCCATATCGCGATATTGACATTGTGGAAATTGGCCTTCGTCCGGGCGAAAAGCTCTATGAAGAACTCCTGATTGACTTTGATAGACTTGAAAAGACTCAGAACGACATGATCTTCGTTGAGCACGATGCACCTCTCACAGCAGCCCAGATAGATAAGAAGCTTGCTTCGCTCCATGAGGCTTGTGATACGCTCCATGCGGAGACGGTTTATCATACCCTGCAGGCTGCCGTGCCGACATTCCTTCCGGCCGATGAAGTAAACCGCGAAGCCCTGGAATCCCGCGAGTTTCAGATGGCCAGGGAATAAGTGAGTGAATAATATGTCGGATAAAAGAAAAAACAGAAGGAAATTTGCTGTTACTCCTTTGAAGGCAATCTTGTTGCTGCTTGTTATTCTTGTTGAGATAGGCATTTTGGTTCTGGTTTTGCATCGCCACTCCTCTGAACCGGAAACGGTTTCTCTGACCCCGGTTTTGGAAGAGCAGCCGGAACTGACACCTCAGCCTGTTGACTACTCAGCGGATGCTGCTGCACTTTCTATTTCGGAGGTTATGGCGAAGAATACTGCAACCCTGCTGGCGGATGACGGTACTTTTCCTGATTGGATCGAACTTACAAATTCATCAGATCATTCAATTGATCTGAAAGGCTGGTCACTGTCAGACGGCAAAGGCAGATGGACTTTTCCGGATCTGACGATCACTCCGGGAGAATATCTTCTCGTTTTTGCAGGTGCGGACACTGGCCTTTCCACCGGATTTTCTCTTTCTGAAGGCGAAACCCTCACGTTTTGCGATCCTAACGGAGAGCCGGCAGACGAATACAGTCTTGTTCCCGTAAGAAGCAACCGATCTCTCATTCGCACAGAAAATGGTACGCTTCAAGAGGCAGATTATGCCACACCCGGGTTTGAGAATTCTGTTTCCGGGTTTGACAAAACCTGTGATGCTGCCTTTTCTCCCGCCGGTCCATTGGTCATCAGTGAGATCTGCACTGCGAATACCGATTATAACCGCAAAATTGAAGACGAATATGCCGACTGGGTGGAACTTCACAATATCTCTTCCTCGTCAGTCAACCTTGCCGGTTATTATTTATCGGATAAAAAGGACGATAAACAGCTTTTTCCCCTGCCGGACAAAACTCTTGCGGCAGGAGAGTATATCCTTATCTACTGCAGCAAGGACTATGCTTCTCTACAGAAAAATTCTCCCTATATTCTTGCACCGTTCTCTCTCGGTACAGATGCCGATCAGCTCTGGTTGAGTGATGCAAGAGGTACGGTGCTGGATTACGCTTCACTCTGGCAGCTCCCGATTAACGGGAGTTATGGCAGGGAAGATGGGCGTAACGGCTGGTTTTATTATTCCGTCAGTTCCCCTGAAAAGCCCAATGCCGGAGGATACAGGCGGGTGGCAGAAGCACCGGTTGCCTCTGTAGGTACCGGCCAGTATAATGGAGTGGAGGCAATCTCTGTTGAACTCAGTATTCCCTCCGGACGCGGGAAAGTGTATTATACCACCGGAGATGAGGTTACCAGGGATTATCTGACGGAGTATACCGGCCCAATCTCCATTTCTTCCACAACAATTCTTCGGGCTCTCACTATGGAAGACGGAGCCTGCCCCAGCCGGGTTTCAACCTACAGCTATTTTATTAATGAAAACCATACTTTCCCGATCATCAGCCTTGTGGCAAACAGTTTTTCCGAGTTTTATGGTTTCAATAATTCCGGAAATAAGTTTATCGAATGCGGAGGGAGCGTTTCCCTCATCGAGGACAATTCTGAGGTTTTCTTCCGCCCCTGTGCTATCAGGCTTAAAGGATTCACCGCCGTGCTGGATCGCTTCAAAAAGAACTACGGCGTTTATTTCTCAGACCGCTACGGCAGTTCGGATCTGGAGGGGCTGGATCTGTTTAACACCGGCGTGACAACATGGTCATCTCTTCTCATTCGCGCCGGGCAGGACTGGTCGTATGACGGATCCTGTGTTCGCAACGAGCTGATGGAAGAGCTTTGCCATGAAATGACTGACCGTCTGCCTGTACAGAGCAACAAATACTGTATCCTTTATATAGACGGAAAGTATTACGGTATATACAGCCTTAAAGAGGATTTGAACCGGCAGTTTATCGCTTCTACCAAAGGGGTCAGCAAAAAAAGTGTTGTCGCCTCGAATGGGAATCCGGATTTTGATCATCCGATCTGGGATGTGCTGGACTTCTGTCGCAGCAATGACATGTCAAATCCGGAACTGTATGCCCAATTCTGTGAGATGTTTGACATCGAAAATCTTGTAGATTATCTGGTTCTCCAGTCTTACGGAGGAAATATTGACCTGTATAATAATGTCAAGTATTACATGTCCCCGGAGGAGGATGGCAAATGGCGCCTCATCTTCTATGATCAGGACCAGACTTTTTATCGCAATGAAGGTGCTGTCAACATCATCTTCGGTGGATATGCAAAGCCTTCTCCCTTGCTGACGGATATATCGAAAAGCCTCTGTAAAAACCCTGAATTCCGGGATAAATTCCTCAGCCGCTATGCCGAGGCACTGCGCACGACGCTCTCGGACGAAAATGTACTTCGGGTGATCGACGATCTCTGTGCACAACTCTCTCCCGAGATCGAGAGAGACAGAGCGCGTATTGATACATCCGTTGCCGAGTGGCAAATGTATGTGAATGAACTTAAAAAGTTTTTCCTGGATGGATATCATAATGCGGTCATCGATAATCTCTGCACCTGCCTGAATCTTTCCGAAGCGGAACGGCAAACCTATTTCGGATAAAAAGAAAAAATAATTTTCTCTGTTTTTCACAAAAATTCTTGACTAAATTTGTACAATATGCTACAATACCAGCTCGCGTGGGGTTATTGCGCCCATGCGGGCTGTTTTATTAAAAAAGCTTGAATTTCAGGCTTTTTTATAAATGATCTTTGAGGAAAGGAGGAAAAAAATGCCGACTTTTAACCAGCTGGTGAGAAAAGGCAGAGAAAAAGTCACTTATAAGAGCACATCTCCTGCAATGCAGAAGGGCTTGAACACATTGAAAAACAAGGTGACGGATCTCAGCTCGCCTCAGAAGCGCGGTGTGTGCACAGCAGTGCGTACGTCTACGCCGAAGAAGCCGAACTCTGCTCTGCGTAAAATCGCCCGTGTCCGCCTGACCAATGGTTATGAAGTGACAGCTTACATCCCCGGTATCGGTCATAATCTGCAGGAGCACTCTGTGGTTATGATTCGCGGCGGACGTGTTAAGGACCTGCCAGGTGTCCGTTACCATATTATTCGTGGTACGCTTGATGCCCAGGGTGTCCAGAACCGTATGCAGGGCCGTTCCAAGTACGGGGCAAAGAGGCCGAAAGCTGCAAAGAAAAAGTAATTTCAACCACAGGCAAAACACATTTGCCCTAAGGTTCTGATCATAGACCTCAGGGCGCAGCAAGCGCTGAAAAGCGTTTGAGTACCTATGATCCCATTTTATAATGAAGGAGGGAAGCTTAAGTGCCCAGAAGAGGAAACGTTCCTAAAAGAGAAATCTTGCCGGATCCTATGTATAACAGCGTTTTGGTCACGAAACTGATCAACGGCGTTATGCTCGACGGTAAAAAGGGTGTTGCTCAGAAAGTCGTTTATGACGCTTTTGAGATCATCAAGGATAAGACCGGTAAAGAGCCCCTTGATGCTTTTACGGAAGCAATGAACAACATCATGCCCAGCCTGGAAGTCAAAGCTCGCCGAGTCGGTGGTGCAACCTATCAGGTTCCTATCGAAGTTCGTCCTGCACGCCGCCAGACACTGGCACTTCGCTGGCTTGTAGATTATTCCCGCAAGCGCGGCGAAAAAACCATGAAAGAACGCCTTGCAGGCGAGATCATGGATGCATGCAACAATACCGGTTCTGCTGTGAAGAAACGTGAAGACATGCATAAGAATGCAGAAGCTAACAAGGCTTTTGCACACTTCAGATGGTAATCCCAGCAGGAGTTTTAATTTAAATGCCGAGAAAGTATTCGCTTGAAAAAACAAGAAATATCGGAATCATGGCACATATTGATGCCGGGAAGACGACCACCACGGAGCGTATTCTGTTCTATACCGGGATAAATTACAAGCTCGGTGAAACACACGAAGGAACCGCTACGATGGACTGGATGGAGCAGGAGCAGGAGAGAGGCATTACAATTACCTCCGCTGCGACAACCTGTTTCTGGAAGGATACCCGCATCAACATCATCGATACTCCGGGTCATGTGGACTTTACGGCTGAAGTTGAGCGTTCTCTGAGAGTGCTCGACGGATGTGTAACGGTTCTCTGTGCCAAGGGTGGCGTTGAGCCGCAGTCTGAAACAGTCTGGAGACAGGCTGACCACTACCATGTTCCCCGTATGATATATGTCAATAAGATGGATATCATGGGAGCGGATTTCTTCCATGTTCTTGACATGGTTCATGACAGGCTGAAATGCAACGCGGTTCCGATCCAGCTTCCGATAGGGTCTGAAGAATCCTTTAAAGGGATTATCGACCTCGTGAATATGGACTCGATTATTTACTATGATGATCTCGGCAAGGACATGCGTATTGAGCCGATTCCGGAAGAGATGCATGATCTTGCAGAGGAATATCGTCAGAAACTCCTGGAAGCAGTATCGGACTTTGATGACGAGATCATGGAATTGTATCTCGAAGGGGAAGACGTTCCTGCTGACAAGATTATAGCTGCAATCAGGAAGGCAACCGTCGAGGTTAAGATGGTTCCGGTCACTTGCGGCACTTCCTATAAAAACAAAGGCGTGCAGCGTCTGCTCGATGCAATCGTTGATTTTATGCCGTCACCGCTGGACGTTCCGGCGATTGAAGGCACGAACCCCAAAACCGGGGAAACGGAACATCGTGAGGCTGACGATTCAGCACCGTTCTCAGCCCTTGCATTCAAGATTATGACGGATCCCTATGTAGGAAGGCTCACATTCTTCCGTGTTTATTCCGGAGAGTTTGAGACGGGAGCAACCGTTATGAATTCCGTCAAGGGGCAGAGAGAGCGTATCGGCCGCATTCTGCAAATGCACGCCAACCACAGAGAAGATATCGAGCATGTCTACTCCGGTGACATTGCAGCTGCCGTGGGACTAAAGAACACAACGACAGGCGATACACTCTGTGATGACAAACACCAGATCGTTCTTGAGTCGATGGAGTTCCCGGAACCGGTTATTCGTGTGGCGATTGAGCCGAAAACAAAAGCCGGTCAGGAAAAAATGGCAATTGCGCTTCAGAAGCTTGCGGAAGAAGATCCCACCTTTAAAACCTACACGGATACCGAAACCGGTCAGACGATTATTGCAGGTATGGGTGAGCTCCATCTGGAGATTATTGTTGACAGACTTTTACGCGAGTTCCGTGTGGAAGCAAATGTCGGCAAGCCGCAGGTTTCCTATAAGGAAACAGTAAAGAAAGCCGCAACTGTTGACACAAGATACGTCCGCCAGACAGGCGGAAAAGGCCAGTTCGCGCATGTCAAACTGATGATTGAACCCAACGAACCCGGAAAAGGGTACGAGTTCATTAACAAGGTTACAGGCGGCGCAATTCCGAAGGAATTCATCCCGTGTGTGGATCAGGGAATCCAGGGCGCTATGCTCTCGGGAGTACTTGCCGGATATCAGGTTGTAGACGTTAAAGCCACCCTGCTTGACGGTTCTTTCCACGAGGTTGACTCTTCGGAACTCGCATTCAAGATCTGCGGAAGCATGGCCTTTAAAGAAGCTTCGCAGAAGGCTGACCCGACGCTGCTGGAACCCATTATGAAAGTGGTTGTTACCTGCCCGGAAGATTATATGGGAGATGTAATGGGTGATCTCAACGGCAGAAGAGGTCAGATTTCCGGCACCGACATCCGAAACGGTTCTGCTTCCATTGAAGCGAATGTTCCGCTTTCCACGATGTTCGGTTATGCTACTGACCTGCGCAGCAAAACGCAGGGAAGAGCAACATATGTTATGGAGCCAAGCCACTTTGTAGAGCTGCCGAAGAGTCTTCAGGCAGCACTGACAAACAAGTCTGGCTTTGATTTCAGCAAATTCAGATAACCCCCAAATAATTTATTAAATTTCTTACATGGAGGAATTTTCAAATGGCAAAGCAGATGTACAACAGATCCAAGCCCCACGTAAACATTGGCACC
>JAFQZI010000119.1 GCA_017406005.1 Oscillospiraceae bacterium
AGGGTCAGCTCAAACTCGGAATCATTCCAGTAGCGGTTTCGATTACTGTCATAGTAATCAATCGACCAGGAGCCGTTCCATTCCACCTCACGCCCGCTTTCCAGCGTTGACCTGCCAGTTACCGAGCCATCCTCATGGAAAACGATCCGGCTGGCATTGATGGAGCTGCCGGCATAGAGCTTCCAGCTGCCCACAATGGCCTTTTCTGCTTCCCTCAGGGTAGTGACAGTGCCGGAAAGGCATTCGGTCGGCACAAAGCCCCGGAACAGCACATCCTTTTCCTTGCCCTCGATGTATGTCCAGGTGCCCATGGTGCCAAGGCAGGTGACCTTCGTGTTTTCAGTCAGCTTCGCCAGCGGTGTTTTGCTGACCAGCGGATCATCCGTGACCTCCACGTCATAGTTGACCACGGCAGCAGCACGCTTCAGGTTCAGGTCAGGCACGGTGACGTCCCTGGGAAGGGCGTTGATGTAGATATAGCCGATGCGGTTCTGCTTATCGGAAATATCATATTGAACGAGAATCCAGTCATCTTCCGCGCCGAAGACCTGAATCCATCCGTTGGTGCTCACACGGGCTTTGCCTTTTGCACCGCGGATGCTCTTCTTGGTCGGGGCGGAATACACGGCGTAGGTCTGATTGCCGGTAAAGGAAATGACCTCGGCGGACAGCGTGCCATCAGGGATCACCGGCACATTGGAGGTATCCATGGTAATAATCGTACCGGTATCCGCCATGGCCGTCCCACACAGCAGCATCAGAATCAGAATAAGCGATACAAGCCTTTTCATCTATTTGCCTCCTTGTTTGTCAAAGGTCGGACGGAGATAGGGTTTTCCGTCCTTATAGTCCAGATGCAGCGTGGCCGCGTATCGAATATGCGACTTGGCGGACAGCAGCCCTGTTTTGTGCACAGAGCCCTTTTCCACCAGCGCCTTCACATCGCTGGATGTCAGCGGATGCTCCGCGCCAGTCAGAATGCCGCCTGTCTTCCAGAGGGTAAAGCCGCAGATGCGGTTTTCACACATGAAGCCCTTGGGACGGTCGGTAATCGCAGCCCCGCACTTCGGACACTTGCAGATCACCTGACGCATGGGCTGAAAGAGCTGATCCGCGTTTTCTGCACGGGTCGTATCCCTGGTCAGATCCCGGACGAAGGCCCGGACGTCCTCCATAAAGGCTTCCGGCTTTTCTTCGCCCTTTTCAATCCGCTTCAGACGCTGCTCCCATTCAGCCGTCAGCTGCGCCGACATCAGCTTCTCGGGAAGGACAGCCGCCAGGGCTTTGCCCTTGGCAGTAGGGGTCAGGATACGCTTTCTTCGGTCGCCGGTGCGCTCAACCAGCTTGGTCTCCAGCAGCTTTTCCAGAATCGCCGCACGGGTAGCAGGCGTCCCGATGCCCTTGTGCTCCGCGTCATCGGGCATATCATCGGCACCCGCTGTTTCCATAGCATGCAGGATGGTATCCTCCGTATGATGAGCGGGCGGTGTGGTCTTGCCCTCGGCAAGCTCAGCCCTTGGCAGTGCGATTTCATCGCCCTCCTTCAGGCCATCCGGGAGAGCACCAGTCTTATCTTCATCTTCCTCAGAAGCACGCCCGCCGATGCTGCCGCGGAAGGCCTGCCAGATCCGCTGCCAGCCCATCTGCAGGATTTTCTTTCCCTTGAGCTTAAACTCACGCCCTGCGCAAGCGACAGTAACGGTCGTTTCATCAACCACAAACGGTTCATCCATGGCGCAGAGGAGCCGCGTGCTGACCAACGTCAGCAGATCCCGCACGCCAGACGCCAGTGAATTGATCACCTGCTCCTGACCCGGCATGGAATCCGTGGGAATAATGGCATGGTGATCGCTTACCTTTTCGTCATTCACCACAGTCTCCGAGTGACCGTCCAGCTCCAGTCCGGCAGCAAAAGGAAGCGTGCCACTGACACGGGAGGCCAGCTCCGGCATCTTTTCCTCCATGTCATGGGTCAGGAACCGGCTGTCTGTACGCGGATAGGTCAGCAGCTTTTTCTCATACAGGGCCTGCGCGTATTCCAGCGTCTGCTGGGCGGTATAGCCGAAGATGCGGTTGGCATCCCTCTGGAGCGTAGTCAGGTCATAGAGCAGCGGAGGATTCTCTTTCTTTTCCTTGTGCTCGACCTGTCTGACCACAGCGCTGTCCCTGTTGCAGGCCTCCGTCAGGCTGCGGGCCTCGCTCAGATCATGAATGCGTTCGGAGTGCCCGATCAGGCCGTTGCCCAGATCCAGCTTGACGGTGTAGAAGGTCTCCGGCTCAAAATGCTCGATGGCGTCCTCGCGCTCACTGAGCATGGCCAGGGTCGGCGTCATAACCCGACCAATGGGCAGCGTAGGCCCATACAGGAGCGAATACAGCCGTGTTGCGTTCATCCCGATGAGCCAGTCAGCCTGTGCCCGGCACAGGGCAGCCTGATAGAGGTTGTCATAGGCGGACTGGTTCTTCATGACATGGATGCCTTCCCGGATCGCGCTTTCTTCCATGGAGGAAATCCATAAACGCCTCACCGGCTTCCGACAGCCTGCCTTTTCGTAGACCAGGCGAAAGATCAGCTCACCCTCACGCCCGGCATCTGTCGCACAGATGATCCCATTCACCTTGTCATCGTTCATCAGGGAGCAGACAATGTTGAACTGCTTCGCGCCGTCAGCGGATACGTTGTATTTCCATTTATCCGGGATAATGGGCAGATCCTTATATCGCCAGGTGGCAAACTCCTTGTTGTAGTCCTCGGGCATGGCCAGCTCGACCAGATGTCCCAGGCACCAGGTGACCATAAAGCCATGGCCTTCCATGTAGCCGTTCTTTGATTCCGTCGCGCCGATTGCGGCCGCGATGGCTTTTCCAACACTCGGCTTTTCAGCAATGAATAATTCCATGTTTCCCTCCATGCAAACGGCCCTGCGGGTTCAGTCCGCAGGGCTCGTGTTATTACTCCTGATTCGGTTCTTCCTCGTCCG
>JAFQZI010000120.1 GCA_017406005.1 Oscillospiraceae bacterium
GGTACAGCGCAAGATCTTCAAGAGCGGACTCATGCGTCGCCCGGTTCTGCCTCTCAACCAGGAAGAGAAGGATTGGATCGCACTCGGCCTCGAGCGCAGCAAGCTGCCTGAAGTCGATATGGCCCAGTTCGTAAAGTAATATAACGCCAGCCTGATTTCAAAAGCCCTCCCTATTGTACAAGCCCGATAGGGAGGGCTTTTTTCAAAAACGAGAGGAGAATCCGTATGGAAGAAAACAAAACCACCGGTCTGATCGGCGAAGATGTCAAAACCCTGCCTATCGGCCAGCTCCTGAAGCGCATCGGGCCGGGCCTTATTGCCACCGGAATCGTCATCGGCCCGGGAGCTGTCACTACGGCAGCTATGATTGGCGCAAATTACGGCTATGCACTGATCTGGCTCATGTTCCCGATCATTTTCATGGGTATCACCTTTGTCATGACGACAAACTGGCTGGCTATTACTACCGGCATGCCTACCATCCATGCCATCCGTAAGTATTACGGAAAAGTAGGAGCGGTTGTGGTTGGTATCGCGCTATTCCTTGCCTGTCTGTTCTTTACGATGGGCAACATCTCCGGAAGCGGCGCTGGCATGAACCTGCTCTTTGGCCTTAACTGGAAGATCGGCTCTCTCATTCTGATTTCCGTCGTTATCTACACTTATTTTGCGAAGAACGTCTATTCGAAGGTTGAGAAACTCATCACCGCATGCATCATTATCATGATCCTGGCTTTCTATATCACGCTCGTTGGCGTGGGAGGCCCTGATGGGAAAGAGTTTGCCGGAGGTCTCTTTGGCTTCAAGATCCCTGAAGGCAGTCTGGGGACAGCTCTTGCCTTCATTTCGACGAACGCGGCAATCACCACGGGGATCTATAACACTTATCTCGGCAAGGAGAAAAAGTGGAAGCGTGAGGACCTTTTCAACGGCGTCATGTTTACGGATGCACTGGTCCACATGATCAGCGTGGTGTTCATCTCTGGTGCCATCATCCTGGTCGGCGCGATCGTCCTGCACCCGCAGGGACTCAGCATCAAGGCACCGGCTCAACTGGCACAGATGCTCGAGCCCATCATGGGCTCTGCCGCCAGATACATTATGGGTGCTGCCCTGGTCGGTGCGGGCTTCTCGTCCCTCCTGGCGAATACGCAGCGCGGCATGGTACTGCTTGGTGCAGGCATCGAAAAGGAGTTCGGCCTCGAGAGCAAGTTCATCCGCTACGGATGCCTGGCTTGCCTGATCTTTGCTATGGTGATCTGCTACAGCTTCAACGGCTCACCCACGCAGCTGATTCTGATTGCAAATATCGCAACGTCGATTGCCACTCCGGTTGGAGGTCTGTTTGTTCTTCTTCTCATCTGGCGCAAGGATGTCAATGAAGGCTACAAGGCGCCCACTGCATTGAGAATCTGCATGACGATCAGCTATATCTTCGTGCTCATTATGACGGTTTCTGCATTCCAGAAGACCATCATCCCCGGCATCATGAACCTCTTTGCATAAGCAATTGGATCGATGACTGAAAAAAGCAGTGCTGCGCTCCGGCGTGCACTGCTTTTCTAACAACAGAACAGGAGATAACTATGGCACTTCATATTGTTGCAGAGGCAAACCGCTGTCTGAACTGCAAGAACCCCCGCTGCCAGCAGGGGTGCCCCGTTCATACACCGATTCCCATGATTATTCAGTTGTTCAAAGAGGGAAAACTGATGGAAGCCGGGGAGATACTCTTTGAGAATAATCCCCTGTCCGCTGTTTGCGCCATTGTCTGTAATCATGAAAAGCAGTGTGCCGGCAATTGTATCCGGGGGATCAAGGAGACCCCGATCCACTTTTCCAGTATCGAAGAATACATTTCGGATATGTATCTCGACCGGATGGTGATTGAGCGGCCGGAGAGAAAGGATAAAAGAGCTGCCGTTATCGGCTGCGGCCCTGCAGGGATGACCGTAGCCATCAAACTGGCTGAGGAGGGATATCCGGTTACGGTCTTTGAATGGAAAGGAAAGATCGGAGGGCTACTGCAATACGGCATCCCTGAATTTCGCCTGCCCAAGAGTTTTCTGGAGCGGTATCAGGCGCGCATGGAAGAAATGGGCATCACGATTCGCACCAACACAACCATTGGTTCGGTCCTGATGATCGATGAACTTCTACGGGACGGCTATGCCAGCATCTTTATCGGTACCGGGGCAGAAAAGCCCCGAACCCTCGGCCTGCAGGGTGAAAGCCTTGGCAACGTGCTTTTTGGCCTTAATTATCTGGCTAATCCCAAAGGGCACAAGCTGGGAGACCGGGTAGCCATTATCGGCATGGGGAATGCAGCAATGGACGTTGCGCGAACTGCTCTGCGCAACGGATCCCGTCATGTAACGCTGTATGCCCGCAGCAAGAATGTGACGGCAAGTTCCAGCGAGGTCTCCTATACAGAACTGGACGGTGCGGAATTTGTGTTCGGCATGCGTATTGAAAAGATCACCGACGAGGGCCCGGTTTTCCGAAAAGCTGTCTTCAATGAAAAGGATGAGATTGTCGGCTACGAGGATGAGCTTGTGCAGGTACACGCCGATTCTACGATCATTTCAATCAGCCAGGTGCCAAGGAAAAAGCTAGCACGTACCACGGAAGGGCTCGAGCTGACGGAACGCGGTCTTCTGGAAGTGGATGAGAACTATATGACAACCAGGCCGGGAGTCTTCGGAGCCGGGGATGTAGTCACAGGTGCAAAAACAGTAGTTCATGCTGTTGACGGTGCGAAAAAAGCTGCAGAGGCAATGATCCGTTATATGGAATCGTAGTACTTTCTATAAAGAACTGAAAACGGTGCCCTCTGATAAAAATGGGTGAAATGAAAAAAGCAGGTGGTTTTTACCTGCTTTTTATATCCTGCAGAGCAGCCAGAGGAGAATACAGACAAGAAATGTGCCGATCACCATGGCGGTGAAACTGGTTTTCCACTTCCCGTTTTTGTTGAAGCCGTAAAAATCCTCCCACTGTTCGGCAATAACGACCTTATACAGATACAGGATCCCATACAGCACCACCGGGAGGAGGCCCAGAAGGGAAACGGCAAAAGAGAGCGGCCAGGTCCGTTCCAAAAAGCAGAAGGATATTACGGCAAGAAGAGGCCCGACCACATGGAGGAAAAACGACCAGCCTTCCAGCTGGCATTTATAACCCATCGTAGGCCCGAGAAATACCATTACCGTGAGAAAGGTGACCGTGACAGAAGCGGTGCCGATGTATTTCAGCAGCCAGACTCCGTGCGGCAGACCGCCCTTTCGCAGAAGAAACAGAGCGACAAGTGACGCGAAGGCACTGAGCAGATTGGAAAGAATCGTAAAAAAACGCAGTGCACGGTGGCCGGACTGCAGCGACCAGACGCCTTCTTTGTTCCGAAAACAAATAATAAAGCAGTATGCTGTGAGGAGAACGATGATAAGATTGATCAGGATGTCCATGTATTATCCTCCCGGGAAATGATAACAGAAAGTATTATATCCATCGTTGATTTTTTCGTCAACCGGAAATGCGGAAATCAAAAGGTTACCTCTTTTTTCGTAACAGCATCTTGACTCACCGAAACTTCCTCAGTAAAATGAGGATACTTTTTCCCATTCGTCGGGATGACATTTCTTCGCTTGCGATAGAGACGAAAAACCCGGGGCCGTCAGAACGTGCAGGTTGTCAGGAGAGTAGCCATGATCGTTTTTCCACTCATTCAAAAAATAGCAGAGCTGTTTCTGATTATATTTGCAGCAGCGGCACTGGTGAAAGCCAAGATCCTCCGCCGGGAAGATGGACGGTTACTCTCCAGAGTATCTCTATATCTCGTAACGCCTTGTGTTATATTTTATTCTTTCCAGAAGGATCTGACACCGGAAGTATCTCATGGGCTGTTAGCGGCGGTGCTGCTTGCCGTGATATTTCATCTTATCTTTATTCTGATTGTATGGTTTCTTCGACGTTTCTGGAAAGCGACTGAAGTAGAACAGGCCAGCATTATCTTCACGAATGGCGGGAATCTCATTATTCCTCTTGTTTCCTATGTTTTGGGGCAGGAATGGCTGATCTATGTCAGTGCCTATATTGCCGTGTTCAATATCCTGTTCTGGACCTATGGCATCAGACTTTTTGATCGTGATACGCCGTTCCGGTTGAAGACGGTTCTGCTGAACCCGAATGTTCTTGCTGTGCTTCTTGGCCTGACGGGACTTCTGGCCGGCTTCCGGCTTCCCGGTATTCTGGATATTGCATTTAGTGATATAGCCGGGATGATTGGGCCTCTCAGCATGATTATCACAGGCATTGTGCTCGGCAGCATGAATCTCCGGGAACTGTTCAGCAACCGCAGAGTAATACCCGTTGTATTGTTCCGTATGCTGCTCTGCTCCGGTGCAGCAGTGGTATTTGCGATCCTTTCCGGTATCAGCGGCAGGTTCGCTTCCGGGCATCAGATCGTCATGATCGTGCTGCTCTCCGCAATTGCGCCTTCGGCATCCAATATCAATCAGCTGGCGATTCTGTATAACCATGATGCGGATTATGCGACATCAATTAACATTTTGACATTGCTTTTCTGTATCATAACAATGCCGGTCTGGATCTATATTTTTGAGAAGTTTGCATGATCTTTCTGCAGCAGGAAGGCCTTGCCACTTTCCCGAAGATACGATATAATAAGCGCCCGTAAAATGATAAAATTCAGGTTTTGGTGATTGCTGATGGCAAATATGAGAACAATAGACTCCAGCCGCATGGGTGAGATGAATGAAGGAAAACTTCTGCTGAGTATGGCAGTGCCCATTATGCTCTCCATGCTGGTACAGGCGTTGTATAATGTGGTAGACAGCATTTTTGTCGCCCGCGTTTCGGAAGACTGCCTCTCGGCGCTTTCGCTTGCTTTCCCGGCACAGAACATTATGATCGGCCTCGGGACAGGAACAGGCGTCGGTGTAAGCACGCTGGTTTCACGGTCTCTGGGACGGGGAGACGGAAAGCAGGCAAGCCGTGTTGCGGGGATTGCCGTTTTCCTGAGCTTCTGCTGCTGGGCGATCATGGCACTGTTCGGGATCTTCGGCGCGGATGCATTCATCCATTCACAGACGGATCTGCCCAGCATCCGCCATTATGCGGATGACTATCTGCGAATCGTGACGATCGGATCCCTCTTCGTGTATCTTGAGATCAGTGTGGAAAGGCTGCTGCAGTCCACCGGATTGACCAGACTGTCGATGTGGACGCAGATGATCGGGGCTGTGACGAATATCATTCTTGATCCGTTCTTCATTTTCGGCTGGTGCGGGCTGCCTGCCATGGGAACGGCAGGTGCAGCGATTGCCACAGTAATCGGACAGGCATGTGCGGCCACAGCCGGCTTCTTCTTCCACTTCCGCTATAACAAAGAACTGCCGATCAGGAGCAGTGACTGCAGGCCGGACGGACATATTATCCGGGATATCTACCGAATCGGATTCCCTTCCATCGTCATGATGGTGATAGCTTCCTTCACCAACTATGTGATGAATATTATTCTGATAGGCTTCACCCCTACGGCGATTGCGGTATACGGAAGTTACTTTAAGATTCAGAGCTTCTTTTTCATGCCGGTGTTCGGCTTAAACAACGGGCTGATCCCTATTATCGGGTATAACTACGGGGCAAGAAAAAAGGAACGTATCTACAATACGTTCCGATTTGGGGTTCTGTATGCAAGCTGTTTCATGTTACTCGGAATGGCGTTATTCCAGTTAATCCCCCAGGTGCTGCTGGGGATCTTCAACCCATCCGAGAACATGCTGGCGATCGGGGTGCCTGCGCTTCGGCGCATCAGCCTGTCCTATTTGTTTGCAGGCTTCTGCATTGTGACGGGTTCGACCTGTCAGGCACTGGACAAAAGTATCTATTCCCTGTTTGTCTCTATACTGCGCCAGATGCTTGCGCTGGTGCCGGCGGCCTGGCTGCTTGCGCAGACGGGAGATGTCAATATGGTCTGGTGGGCATTCCCCATCGCGGAAATAATATCACTGACAGCATCAGCCATCTTCCTGCGTTCCGCTTTCCGGGGCATGGAAAAGAAACTGGGAGAAGCAGAAACAATACAGCAGTGAGCTTGCGAAGCCTGAGAAAGAGAAGAAAAGAATAGTTTTTTATGTTGATTCCCTCTCTACCAATTCTGCCGGGAAGACAAGGCGTTTGGGAGAAGAGGGAATATTGCTGTCAAGTTCGATTTCTTCTATGATCATGCGAACAGCACACTGCCCCATTTCAAGCGCCGGGAGTTCCATGGCAGTCATGCTGGTCTCCAGCATTGCCCCTATGGTATGTCCTGTAAGGCTCATAACACGAATGTCTTCCGGAACTCTTTTCTTCTGTTCTTTCAGGAGACGCAAAACACCGAGCCCCTGGGAATCCACAGAAGTAATGATAGCATCCAGCTCCGGAAACTGAAGCAGCAGCGCCTTGGCATCGTGATAGCCGCGTTCAAACGAGTGGCCGACGAAAGAAGAAGGAATCGTCAGTTCCGGAAGGTGCAGCTCCTGTAAAGCCCGTTGATAGCCCTGGTAGCGATCGTGGAACGGAACGAATCTGTTGTTGCCGCCCAGAAAGCCGATATTTCTTGCTCCTTGCCGATACAGGTAGTGTACAGCGTCATATGCGGTGGCTTCATAGTCTGCTACAATGCTGTTCATACGGGGGATCTGATCTCGGATGATCTGGACTACCGGAGTTCCGGAAGCCTGAATATCCTGAATCAACCTTGTGTTACGGCCGGTGGAAGCAATGATCAGTCCGTCAATGAATCCGTTCCGGAGGCGGTTTAAACTTTCCTTTTCCACTGCTGGGTCATCAAAGCTGATGCAGAGTAGAATCGCATAATTCCGTTTTTGAGCTTCCTGCTCCATCCCCAGAGTAAATCCCGCGAATACGGAAAGAAAAAGAGACGGGACGATCACGCCTATCGTATGACGCTTACCCTGACGAAGGGCCTGCGCCATGACGTTCGGATGGTATCCCAATTCTTTTGCAGCTGCATAAATACGCTCTTTGGTTTCCGGGTGCACATAAGAAGTGTTGTTCAGCGCTCTGGAAACTGTGCTGACGTCGACACATGCAAGTTTTGCCACATCTTTCAAGGTTGCCATTATAATGTTCTCCCTGTTGTTTTGGTATGCAAAATGAAATACAATCGTTTGTTCTCTATATTATATTTAAAACAGTTTTGCAATGCAAGGCTGTTTTTTATTTAGTTTCAGACAAAAAGGAGATTTTCTGATATGATTGTACGAATTTTACAATTCGCTTTCTTCAAACATAAAAAAGAGGGGATCTGTTTGTGGATTATGCAAATCATTGCAAAGACCATGCAAAAAATTGCAGAGAGGCTGGATTGGGTTGACAAGAAAACTATGGTGTGATAAGATGCAATCACAGCAAGACAAACGTTTGCAGAACACGACAGGCAGACACAGGATGCCTCTTGTAAGAAAGCAGACAAAAAAAGAAAAAATTATTTTTTAAAAGGAGCGTATCACAATGGCTAAGGTTAAGACATTCAAGACGATTTTCCCGGCAGTTTCCGTCCCCCTCAATGACGACTACAGCATCAACGAAAAAGAGTTCCGCGAATACCTCCGCTGGATCAAGACCTTCTACGGCAAGGGAATCGAAGGCCTCGTCTGCAACGGCCACACCGGTGAGATCACTGGCCTTAGCCGTGCTGAGAGAAAAAGAGTCACTGAGATCTGCGCAGAAGAGTGCGGCGATGTGATGACCATCATCTCCGGTGTAAACTGCGAGAACACCATCGAGTCCATCGAGATGGCAAAAGAGGCGAAGGAAGCCGGCGCTGACGGCATCCTGCTCATGCCTCCGCACATGTGGCTCCGCTTCGGCATGCATCCGGATGCCCCGTTCGAGTACATCAAGGACGTTGCAGAAGGTGCTGACATCGACATCATCATCCACCTCTATCCTGCCACTTCCAAGGCATTCTACCCGGTCGAGACCCTGATCAAGATGTGCAAAGAGATCGAGCATGTCAAGTGCATCAAGGTCGGCACCCGCGTGACCGCCATCTACGAGCATGACGTTCGCCTCCTCCGTCAGGAGTGCCCGGACATCTCCCTCATCACCTGCCATGACGAGACCCTGTGCGTGACCTGGTTCCCCGGCATGGACGGCGCTCTGATCGGCTTTGCAGGCTGCGTGCCCGAGCTCATCTGCGGTGCATGGGAAGTCTTCCGCAATCCGGACAAGCACACCCTGAAGGAAGCCCAGGATTGGTCCAACCGTATTTACCACATCTCCCAGGCTATCTACGGCGGCGGCCAGCCGTCCGGTGAAGCACATGCGCGCCTGAAGGAAGCTCTGGTACAGCGCAAGATCTTCAAGAGCGGACTCATGCGTCGCCCGGTTCTGCCTCTCAACCAGGAAGAGAAGGATTGGATCGCACTCGGCCTCGAGCGCAGCAAGCTGCCTGAAGTCGATATGGCCCAGTTCGTAAAGTAATA
>JAFQZI010000121.1 GCA_017406005.1 Oscillospiraceae bacterium
GAGCGCTGATCTTTTTTCAGCACTCCCCGAAGGTGGTTTTGTCGTTTTCAGATATTTCAGTAAGTTTTGAATACTGTGCGTCAATAAGAAGAGGCGTTGCCTCAATTCAGCTTATTTTGCTGTTTTGAGACAACGCCTTTCATCGGTAAACTGTGGGGTAAGGCGCTGGTTGCTGCGCGCCATTAAATAGGAAAAAATCAGAAAAGCTGTTTTTAACGCGTCATGCCGTATTTTTCCGTCGTCTATACAGAAGACGTCATCTTCAATGATTTCAGCACCGGTCTGTTCAACAAGCCCCCTGTCAAGATTAACGACGGTCTTACCCTCTGTCACAAGATAGTGTTTCCGAACATTGTCATCGATCTGGGAGTTATTGGCAATGACGATATCAACTTTTCTCGAACGAAGATACTGGTTGAGTACCTGCAGGTGATCGCTGACGTTATAACGGTCCGTCTCTCCGGGCTGGGTAACCAGATTGCAGACGTAAAGAATCGGTGCTGTCGATTGGGCGATGGCGTTGACAACGTCATCTACAATCAGATGCGGAAGGATACTGGTATAGAGGCTGCCCGAGCTGAAAATGATCAGATCTGCTTCTTTAATCTTTTCCACGATCTCCTGGTTAATATGGATTTCATGATCGTAGCTGAGCCGGGTGATATGGCGGATATTCTGGCTGACCTCTTCTTCACCGTAAAAATCCCGGACGTGATCTTCGCTCTCCCCGACCAGTTCCACCACCTCTTCTGTCAAAGGAAGAACTGTTCCGTTGATATTCAGCAGATGGCACATGTAGCGGGTGGCTTCAGTCAGGTTGCCCTTGAGGTTAATCAGTGCTGCAAGCATGATATTTCGTACCGGATGGTTTTTCAGGCTTCCGTCTCTTGAGAAACGGTAACGGAGCAGCCGGATGAAATCTTCATCCACATTTGCCATGGAGATCAACACTTTGCCGATATCTCCTACGGCGGGAATGTCGAGCTCCTTTTTCAAAACGCCGGTGCTGCTGCCATTGTCGCTTACGGTAATCACTGTAGTAACATCTACCGGAAAAAGTTTCAATCCGGACAGCAGACAGGAAAGTCCTGTCCCGCCGCCGAAGACGACGACATGATTCATACCTCTTTGCTCCTTTTTCAGCTAAGCCCGGTAACAATACCGGAAATATAATCTTTATCGATGATGTTGAATCGGTCTTCCGGCGGATAAAGGCACCCGCCATAGAAAATGGAACGGTTGTTTAGTACGGAAGTGTCGGCCATGGAACGATGTGCTGCAAGATGAATCTGATTTGTGCCGGTCTCTTCCACGATGCGACGGAAGTTTCTTGCGGTAATACCGGCGCCGGGCAGAATCTGAATTCTTCCTGCGGCATAGCGGATCATCTCCCGTACGGTTTCTGTCCCGTAAGAAACATCCGGTTCCTGTCCGGAAGTGAGGACGCGTGTGATGTGCAGATCGATCAGAAGGTCAAGAGCCTCCTTCCAATCCGGCACGACGTCAATGGCACGGTGGAAAACAGCTTCCTTTCCGGCAGAGAGTGCGAGATCGGCAAGAATGGCAGTTCTCTCCTTATTAATCGTACCGTCTGCGTGCAGAAAACCGAAAACGAGGCCGTCACTGCCGTGGGTAAGAAGCTGCTTTGCGTCCTCCACAGCAACGGCAAATTCCGTCTCCGTGTAGCAGAAGCCGCCTTCCCGCGGGCGAACCATGGTCATGATTTTCATACCGGTTTTCTGCTTTGCCACCACCAGAGAACCGATAGTTGGTGTAAGGCCGCCGTGGAAGAGGTTGCTGTTGAGTTCAACGCGGTCCGCACCGGCTTTTTCAGCTTCGATTACATCGTCTGCGCTTCCGCAGCATATTTCTACAAGGACTTTTTTCATAGGGCAGCAACGATCCTTTCCATCTCGCTCCATTTTTCTTCCATGTCTGCCACAAGCTTCATCTGTGTACGGGCTCGGACAAGATTATGCTCCGGATAAGCAGTTTTAAAGTAATGGTCTCCGTCAAGATAATCTGTCAGGAAACGCATGCCGCACTCCAGTGTCATAATTTTTGCTCCGATAGGCAAAGCTGCTCGCTCTTCCGGAGTAAGACCCGGGCAGGCGGCAATAAAGCCCTCTGCATAGGTGCGGAAAAGCTCGAGATCCATGCTGACTTTCTCCAAATCCTGCTCATCTTCCGCAGCGGTAGACGCACCAAAACGGATGGAATCACCGAAATCGAAAGCGGAAAGGCCCGGCATAACGGTGTCCAGGTCGATCACGCAGACAGCCTTTCTCGTTTTTTCATCGAGCAGAACGTTGTTCAGTTTGGTGTCGTTATGAGTGACCCGCAGAGGAAGAATGCCCTGATCCCGCATGCGTTGAAGGCTTCCGCCCGCCTCCTCGCGGGAGAGATAAAAATCAATTTCCGGCTGAACATTTCCTGCCCTTCCACTGAGATTGTCGGCAATCGCTTTCCAGAATTTTCGGTAACGGTCAGGTGTGTTATGGAAATTCGGAATGGTTTCCGTCAGTGTTTCGGCAGGAAAGTCGGATAACTGGTTCTGAAAGGTTCCAAAGGCCACGGCACTCTGATAAAAATCGTCGGGAGTCTCAGGAAGCTGTATGCAGATGGCATCGACATAACGATAGCTGCGCCAGTAAGCGCCGCTTTCGTCAAGATAATAATACAGCCTGTTATCTGCCGGAAGGAAATGTAATGTGCTGTCTTCCCCGGGCGTTTTGGCAGCAATATGCTGTGTTACACGGATAATATTGTCCATCAGGCCGGGAATATCATGAAATGCAACCGAACTAAGACATTGGAGGATGTAGCGGTCTCCGGTATCCGTTGTGACAATAAAGGTCCTGTTGATATGGCCGGAGCCAAACCGTTCACAGGAGACGGGTGTTCCGTGATAGGGAAAATGAAAAGCAGCTTGTTCCATGGCGAATGCCTCCGTTTTTTCTTTTGTTGGTTTGCGGATCATGAATTAAGATGTACGAAATTCAAATGCCTTTCCGTATAGCGTATAGCGCCACGCAGGTATCGGACACATGAAGGATAGGCAGCACATAGGTCTCTGGGGATAAGTAATAAGGGATGCATCAAGGTGCTGGGAAATGTGTTTTTTTCTTGCACCGATACTCTTTGTATTGTATAATTAGCATAAATTGTCCGAAAAAGCAGAACAAATATGGAGGAAACCGGGTTATGGATAACTTTGATTCCGTTTTTGTCCGAACTTCATGGGAGATATTGGATGTGCTGCACCAGACGCAAACCACGGCAGACGGTCTGGCGGAGTGTCTGGACATCCTGTGCAAGGCCTTCTCCTGCGACCAGGGCTCGATTTGGGTTCTGGGAAAATCTGGGCAATTCCTGTATGCACTCGCTCAGCGGGGGAGCGCTAATCTGGCTGGGGTCAAAATTGCCACGGAGTCGGGCATAACGGGTCAGGCAGTCGCTTCCGGGCAAATCCTGCAGGCAGATAAGTCTTCCTGTGAGAGAGAATTCTGCGCGGAAGAGAAGGATGCTTGCCTGCCGGAAGGTAGCCTTCTGTGGGTGCCGCTGAAAACGCCGAGTGCAGTGATGGGGTGTATCCAGCTTGGCGGCCGGGAAAACGGTGGCTTTGAGGAACGGGACATTAATGCTTGCAAACGATACGGCGCAATCATTGCCCTGGATCTGGAAGAGCGCGGTATGGACAGACTTCCGGACACCGATCAGAAAATCATCGCTTCTCTGAAGGACGTGGTGAAGGATTATGGGACCGAAAACAGTCTGACCCATGTGCTGAAAAAAGTTACTTTGGATGTGTACGAAAACGAGATCCTGGTCATCCTGGGGGAAAGTGGTTCCGGCAAATCGACACTGCTGAATATTCTGGGTTGCATGACGCCGTTGACTTTTGGCCATCTTGAGGTGGATGGTCAGGATTTGTCTGCGCTTTCGGAACGCGAGCTGACGGAATTCCGCCGCAGCTCCATCGGCTTTGTTTTCCAGGCATACAATCTGATGCCGAATCTGACAGCCCGGGAAAACGTGCAGATCATCTCCGAACTCAGCGCCCATCCGATGGATCCGGATCAGGCGTTGGAAATGGTGGGGCTCTCGGAGCGTGCAGATCACCTGCCGGCCGCCTTGAGCGGCGGGCAGCAGCAGCGGGTGGCCATCGCCAGGGCGGTTGCCAAGTCCCCTAGGATCATTCTGGCGGACGAGCCGACGGCCGCGTTGGATTATAAGACCGGAAAAGAAGTCCTGACCGTGCTGCAGGATGTGGTTCGGAATCAGAAGACGACCCTGATTATCGTAACGCACAACATAGAGATCGCAAAGATTGCAAATCGGGTCGTGCACCTGAAAGACGGCCGGGTGTCCGGTATTCGTGTCAACCTGTCACCAATGCAGGCATCTCTGCTGGTGTGGTGAAAGCGCTATGAAAAAGACGCAGAGAACAGATATCATCCGTTTGGTCATGAGTCGAAAAGTGGATTTCCTCACCCTGTGCCTGATCATCGCGTTAGGACTTGGCGGTTTTTTTGCAGGGCAGCAGATTGCACGAAGCATGAAGGACACGGCGCAAAAGCTCTTCCGGGAGCAGCGGTTTTGGGATTGTCAAATTGTTTCTTCCATGGGGGCTGTGGAGGAGGACGTCGTATCCGTTGGAAATTTGCCGGAGGTGGCCGATGCCGAAGGAATGATAAGCGTTGAGGGTGAGATCCTCCTGGAAGACTCAGTCCGAAAAGTGCAAATCATTTCCCTGACGGAACGGGTGAGTATACCGATGCTGGTATCTGGCAGGCTTCCATCCGCTGCTGACGAATGCGCCTTGGAGCCCGATGTGCTGGAGGCCTGCGGCGGAAAGGTTGGAGACATGCTTGCTCTGGCTCCTACGAAGGATGCTTCCGACTTTTCGCCCGGGTGTTATCTGGTGACCGGGACGGTGTATCATCCTGACTATATCCGGACCGATACGGCGGACGTGATCGTGCTTGATCCGGCCGCCTTTCAGGGGAGGCGTTTTGACAGGATCGCGGTGATCGCTGCGGGAGTAGAAGAAATGGATCCGTTTTCCGACGCTTACACTGAACGCATGCAGGATGTCCGAAAAGCGTTAAACCAAGTGACCGGAACACTGACGGCCGGGCTTCCCGCTTCCCTGAGAGATCATCTCCGCTGGATCGTGCTGGACCGTGATGCCAATGCCGGGTACGTCAATTACACTTCCACTGCCGGCGCAAATGCAGGCGCGGGAATTGCCTTTGGCTTTCTTTTTTTGCTGGTGATCGCTCTGGAATGTTATTCCACCCTGGCGGTCATTGTTGAAGAAGAAAAGCGCGTCATCGGTGTTACGAAGGCGTTCGGCTTTCGCTCCACGGAAGTCTTGGGCAAATATGTGGCGTACGGTGTCGGCGCGGCACTGCTAGGTTCCTTACTGGGGATGGGTTTCTCCTGGGTGGTGGGCAGCAGCATGCTGAGAATGAACGCACGGACGAATCTTTTCGTCATCAACGCCACAAAACCGGTAATGCTGCCGTTCATGACCTTCGCTGTCTGTGCGGGCATTGTATGTCTCTGTGCCGCAACTGCCGCCCTCTCTTGCATTGATCTGTTAAGAAGCCCCGCCGAGCTGTTACTAAAGGGGGTGGTTCTGCGCCGTCAGCGCCGCATGGTCACAAGAGGAAGCCGCAACCGTTCAAGCCTGTATTTGCGCATGATCCTTCGTAACATGTCCACAGATTTCAGCCGGGTAATACTGTCTGTTGGAGTAGTAGCTGTCAGCTGCATCCTGATCGGCAGCGGCATTACCGTAAAGCTTGCGCACGACGGCGCAAATCACCGCCAGCTGAGCGACGTGATGATATATGATATCCGCATGAGCGTGGATGAGAATATCGGAGAAGAGACACGTAAAGCCTTGGAGGATAAAATGAACGCCGACGGCGTGAAATGGTCCTCTGTCCGATGGGAAACGCGACTGTTCGACAACGACGGCACGTGGGACAGCACGCTTGTGATCTGCGGCGACAGACTGGAAAACATGATTGGCCTGGCGAATCCAGCGACCGGAGAGGAACAGATACCTGGGGACGAAGGCGCTCTGATCCAGTGCCGCATGGCGGAGAACCTGCAGTTGGCTTCTGGTGATACGCTGACCATGCTGGACAGCAATCTTCAAGAGACGGATTGCCCGGTATCTGGTTCGGCGATCAACTACTCCTCCCGCATGGTCGTGATGAATCGCACGGTGTATGACAGAGTCTTTGGTGCCGGACAGCCAGACAACGCTTATCTGGTCCTGCTGAACGGCATGCAGGATGAGGCATTTCGAGATGGGCTTCTTTCCATTTCGGACGATCTCAGCTTCGAGCGGGCGGATTCTTTCTTTGAACAATACAAATCCATTGCTGCCACTTACAATATGATCGTGCTGCTCATCTCAGGGATCGCGATCTTGATCTCTTTTGTAATCCTCATCAATCTGGCAAACATTTACATTGCCAGGAAAAAACAGGAACTGGTGATCCTGCGCATAAACGGCTTCAACGTTTGGATGTGCAAAGTCTATGTCGCGTACGATGCACTTGTTACGACGATCATCGGGCTCGCGCTGGGGGTCCTCATCGGCATCCCGGTGGCAAGCAGGGCAGTACGTATTATGGAACGCGATTATTTCCAGTTCGTGCGGGAGACCCAGCCAATAGCGTGGCTATTTGCCGTCGCAGTCGAAGCTTTCTTTGCCATGGTGATCTATGGCTTTGCCATGCGAAAAATAAGGCATTACGATATCGGGGACCTCTCAGGCATGAAATGAGCACCGCAAATCCAGGTTTGAACGCACACCGCTAATGTTAATGTGTTTTCCCAAATCCGGACAACCCGAAGCAACCTGGACCGCCCTGCGTAGTAATAATGCTGCCACATGCGATCCAGTGGATCTTCGTAAAACCGAGCTCGCGCACTGTGTTCTCCGCAACTGTCATGTTTTCATCAGAAAACTCCGGCGTGTGGCCAAACCAGATTTCTGGCCGCTCCGTCTGGTACTCTCCGACAAAATCCCGGATCATCTCCGGTATAACACGGCTCATACTTCCGCGATACTTCTTGCCCGCGACAAGATATCCGTTGACCTGATCCACGCGGGGATGGATCTTCAGCATTTCGCCGACGAGCGCCGACGCGTTGCGCACGCGCCCCCCTGCCCTCAGGAAAGCGAATCCATCCGGCACAAACGCCATGCAGGAATGATCGATCATCTCCTGGGCTGCCCTTTTCGCATCCTCCAATGACCACTCCGGGTGCTTTTTGATGCTCTCCGCCATACGGATCAGGACAGAATATTGCCCATAGGAAAACATACCGGTATCGACCTGGGCAAAAGGCATCTGCGGTCGGGCATCCGCCGCCTGACGCGCACATCCATAGGAACAGGTAGTCACCGACGAATACCCTATGTGCAAAACGGATGCAGTCGGTTCCGCTGCACTGATCTCATCAAAAGCTCTGCCAAAGTCATAGGTCATTGCTCCGCTGGTTGTCGGTATCTTCTTGTTTTTTCGGTAGTAGTCGATCACTTCCAACGGCGGAAACGTCCCGTCTTCGCGGGTTTCGCCATCAAAAATGACATGCATTGGAACGGTACGGATGCTGTACCGTTCTTTCTCATCAGGAGAAATATCGCATCCGCTTTCCGCTATCAGTATGATTTTTCCCATATTTTCTCCGTTTTCATAATCTGTTGTTCATTGATCTTACATCCGACTAAGGCGGTATTAGCGTACTCGAGTTGTTAATATTGGTTTTCCTTTGTTAGTAATCATCCGCGGCTTTTTTCGTCCGTAAACTGAGGGGTGAGCCGCTGATTGCTTTTGGCCATAAGATAAGAGAAAATCAGAAAAGCGGTCTTCAGAGCATCATGGCGGATTTTGCCGTCATCGATGCAAAAGATATCATCTTCCATAATCTCGGCACCGGTCTGTTCTACTAGCTGGCGGTCAAGATTGACAACGGTTTTATTCTCCGTCACAAGATAGTGTTTCCGGACACTGTCATCAATCTGGGAGTTGTTGGCAATAACAATATCGACTTTCCTGTCTTGCAGATACTGGTTTAGAACACGCAGATGGTCACTGACATTGTAATGGTCTGTCTCCCCAGGCTGGGTTACCAGATTACAGACATACAGAATCGGTGCTGCCGATTGATTGATGGCATTGACAATATCATCCACGATCAGATGAGGGAGAATACTGGTATAAAGGCTTCCGGAGCTGAAGATAATCAGATCAGCTTCTTTTATTTTATCTACGATCTCCTGGCTGGCATGGACCTCATGATCATATCTGAGACGGGTAATATGGCGGATATTCTGGCTGACTTCCTCTTCTCCGAAAAAATTATGGATATGATCTTTGCTTTCACCCACGAGCTCGACCACTTCCTCTGTCAGGGGGAGAACGGTTCCTTTGATATTCAGCAGACGGCACATATAGCGGGTGGCTTCCGTCAGATTGCCTTTGAGATCAATCAGTGCGGCGAGCATAATATTACGGACAGGATGATTCTTCAGGCTTCCGTCCTTGGAAAACCGGTAGCGGAGCAGGCGGATGAAATCTTCGTCTACATTTGCCATGGAGATCAAAACCTTGCCGATATCTCCCACGGCAGGGATTTCAAGTTCTTTTTTCAAGACTCCCGTGCTGCTTCCGTTGTCGCTTACAGTAATTACGGTAGTAACGTCCACGGGGAAAAGCTTGAGCCCGGAAAGAAGGCAGGAGAGCCCCGTGCCACCGCCAAATACAACAAGATTATTCATGATTTTTTCTCCTCCAAGCACTTTCTTGGGAGCATATGTGTAAAACGGCACTGGTTTTTACAATTTTATAAGATTATAACACAAGGTGAAAGATGTGTCGATGAAAAGCTGTTTCCTTTTCTTGAAAAACTGCGCCGGGCATGGTAGTATATAAAATAGAAAAAGTCGGCATGGAGGAATAGGCTATGCTTTACAAAAATGCGAAAATCTTTACAGAAGAACAGGAATTTCTTTTTGGTTCCTTTACGGTGGAAAACGGCAGGTTCGGGAAAATTCTTCCCGGAAAAACAGATGCAGAAGGGATCGATTTAGAAGGGGCAACCGTAATCCCCGGCCTGATTGATATTCACAATCACGGCAATTCCGGAGAAGACTTTTCCGACGGTGATTATGACGGTCTGGTTAAAATCGGTACATATCTGGCCAGAAACGGTGTAACATCCTTTGCACCGGCATCCATGACGCTTCCTTATGACACGCTGGCGAATGCCTTTGCAGCCGGAGCGAGGCTGAAAAGAGAGCAGCCTGCCGGATGCAGCCGGATTGTGGGGATCAATATGGAAGGTCCTTTCTTTTCCGAAAAAAAGAAGGGCGCCCAGAATGCAGAGTATCTCAGAAATCCTGATTTCGAGGCATTCAAAGCACTGTATGACGGGTGTGGAGGGCTGATTCGCCTGGTGGATCTGGCACCGGAGCTACCCGGAGCGGTTGCTTTTACGGAGAAGGCAAAGGCTCTTTGCACGGTTTCCGTTGCACATACGGATGCAACCTATGAGGAGGCAAAGGCTGTGATTGATGCCGGAGCAACGCATCTCACACACCTTTATAATGCCATGCCTGGAATCCATCATCGGAAGCCGGGGGTTATCGGAGCGGGCTCTGAAAATGACAGAGTTGTTGCCGAACTGATTTGTGACGGTCTCCATATCCATCCCAGCGCAGTACGGATGGCCTTTAAACTGTTTCCTGGCAGAATCTGCCTCATTTCAGATGCGCTGCGGTGCACCGGCATGCCGGATGGCATGTATCCCTTTGGGGGGCAGATGCTGACACTGAAAAATGGAGAAGCCAGGATGCCGGATGGGGCATTGGCCGGCTCTACGGCAACGCTCTACCAGTGTATGCTCAATGCTGTTGACTTCGGCATCCCGAAAGAAGCGGCTATTTGTGCGGCAACCATCAACCCGGCCAGAGAAGTCGGCTGTGACTGCGATCTGGGCTCCATTGCACCGGGCAAACTGGCTGACTTTATATTATGTGATGAAAATCTGAATCGTAAAGCAATATATATGGAAGGAGAAAAAATAGCATGATTTACGACAGACTTGAGAACAGCGAAACCTATTCCGCCATCAGCGAACGGCTGGCAGAGGGGTTCCGCCTGCTTCAGACGACGGACTTCTCTGCCATTGAGCCCGGAAAGTATGAAGTAGACGGAAAAGAACTCTTCTTCATGCTCCAGAGCTACCAGAGCAAGGAGCTGAATGACAGGCCCGAAGCCCACAAGAAGTATATTGATATTCAGTATATTCTGGAAGGAGAGGAGCAGATCGGCGTCGGGGCTCTCTCTGAAATGGTGGAAGAGGTCAGTGCAAATCCGGACGGAGATATCTGGTTTTATCATGGTCCTGTAACCCACTTTAAAATGGAGAAAGGCAATTTTGCGGTGTTTTTCCCGCAGGACGCCCATGCGCCTGGAATTGCGACAGGGGATCCTGCTCCGGTCAAAAAAGTAGTGGTCAAAGTTCTGATGTAAAGGAAAGAAACGATGGGAATTATCAATTTCGGGTCAATGAATGTTGACCATGTCTATTCCATGCCTCATTTTGTGCAGCCCGGGGAAACGCTTCAGTCCAATGCATATAATATTTACTGCGGAGGAAAAGGCTTGAACCAGTCTGTCGCAGCGGCCAGAGCCGGGGCAAAAACGATCCATGCCGGGATGTGCGGTAAAGGCGGAGAAATGCTTCTGGAGTTCCTTGGCAGCAACGGGGTAGAGCTCTCTTTCCTCGGAAAACCCGATGTAGCTCAGGGGCATGCCATCATCCAGGTATCAGAGAGCGGGGAGAACAGCATTATCCTTTTCCCCGGTTCCAACTATGCGGTGACAAAGGAGTATGTTGACAGCGTTCTGGATCAGCAGCAGGCACCGCAGTATGTTATGCTTCAGAACGAGATTTCAGAAGTTCCTTATATCATTGAAGCGGCATATAAGAAAGGATTTCCGGTTGTGCTCAATGCATCTCCTTTTGATGCTTCTTTGCTGGCAATAGATTACTCTAAAGTTTCGTGGCTGCTGGTGAATGAAATTGAAGGCGGATACATAACGGGAGAGACGAATCCTGAGGCCATTCTGGCAAAACTGCGAGAGAAATATCCGGAAACCGGCGTGGTGCTGACACTTGGAAAAGAAGGGTCAATCTGCGCCAAAGGAGACACTGTGATTCATCAGGGAATTTTCGCTGTCAGTACGGTGGATACTACTGCAGCGGGTGATACCTTCACAGGATACTTTATTGCGGGGCTTGATGCGGGGCTTGCGCTGGAAGAGGCTTTATGCCGTGCTTCCGCGGCTTCGGCTATAGCTGTGACACGGCCCGGCGCCGCACCGTCCATCCCGTTTGCGGATGAAGTAACAGCATTTCTCAAAGAACGGCAGTAATACAGAAACCGGCACACTTCGATGATCACCGAAGTGTGCCGGTTTTGCAACCTCATTTTTGAACTTCCCAGCCGGGCAGGGGCATGCGCTGCATGGCACCGAAGATTTTGCTTTTTAAATCCGGATAATCGGCACTCATCTGAGCGAGCAGTTTTTTAATTTCATAGCGTTTGCTTGTTTTGTCTTCCGGGCAGGGATTCTCTACGATTGGTAAATTCAGCTCTGCCGCAAGAGAGGCTATTTTTTTTTCGCCTGCATAAAGAAGCGGCCGGATCTGCGTTACGCCTGACCGATCGAGGAAAGTTACCGGACGGAAGCAGCTGATTCTGCCCTCAAACAGAAGGCTCATCATAAAAGTCTCCACAGCATCGTCAAAATGATGGCCGAGAGCGAGTTTGGAGATGCCTTGAGAGGTTATGGCATCATTGATGGCGCCGCGCCGCATCTTTGAACAGAGGGAACAGGGATTGTCCTCTTTGCGGACGTCGAATACGATTTCCTTAATATCGGTTTTCAGACAGGTATAGGGTACATTCAGCTCCTCGCACAGTGTACGGACAGGAGAGAAATCCATACCCTCAAATCCCAGTTCTATGGTTATGGCATGAAGCGTAAACGGAATCGGGTAATAGGTTTTAAGATGTGCAAGAGCAGCAAGAAGGAGCATGCTGTCCTTTCCGCCTGAGATGCCGACGGCAATCCGGTCACCTTCGGAGATCATGTGATAATCATCGACTGCCCGACGAACAGTACCGGAGAATTCGTTTAAAGCATTGTTCATAGGTGTGTTTCCCGAAAAAATAAAAATGGTTTTTAGAATTTAAAAGAATTTATGAGAAAACAGGAGAATTTAAAAGATATTATCGGGAATAATTAAATTCCTGTTGACTTATGGATTCTCTTGTGGTATAAAAATGAGGCGCGCCAAAAGGGCTGTGCCCTATTTTAATCTTGTGCGCTGAAATTGTCAAAACATAGTTACTATACGGAGGCAAAAATATGTCCAACCAGAACACGACAATGGTTACCAAAGAAACCGTTGAACGCAAATGGTACATCCTTGATGCAGCCGGAAAGCCCATGGGCAAAACGGCAGCAGTAGCAGCGGATCTGCTCCGCGGCAAATTGAAGACTGACTACACACCCAATGTGGACTGTGGAGACTACGTCATTATTATCAATGCGAAAGACGCAGTTCTGACCGGCAAAAAGCTTGAGCAGAAGTTCTATCGCACCCATTCCGGTTATCCCGGCGGCCTCAAAGAGACCAGATATCAGACTCTGATGGAAAAAAAGCCTGAACTGGCAATGCGTCTTGCAGTTCGCGGCATGCTCCAGAAGAACACGATTGCCCAGTGGCAGCTCAAGCGCCTGAGAATTTTCGCAGGCCCGGAGCATGACCATGCAGCCCAGAAGCCCGAAGTCTGGGATCGTTGATAGGAGGTAGAATTCATGGCAACCTATAAGACAAAGAAGCCCTATATGTATGGCACCGGACGCAGAAAATCTTCTGTAGCCCGCGTTCACCTCATTCCCAACGGCTCAGGTGCTATCACCATCAATGGCAGAGACATTGATGATTACTTCGGCCTTGAAACCCTGAAGCTCATCGTTCGTCAGCCTCTGGTTACCACCGGAACTCTGAGCAAGGTTGATGTTGAAGCCAAGGTTGCAGGCGGCGGCGTTTCCGGACAGGCCGGCGCAATCCGCCACGGCATTGCAAGAGCTCTTCTCCTTCTGGATGAGAACTTCCGTGCTCCTCTGAAGGCAGCCGGTTTCCTGACCCGCGACCCGAGAATGAAAGAGCGTAAAAAATACGGTCTCAAAGCAGCCCGTCGTGCTCCCCAGTTCTCCAAGCGCTGATCATTGTATAAGTGTATTAAAGACCCCGGAAACACAACGGTTTCCGGGGCTTCTTTATGTCCATGAAAAGAAAGGTGATCAGTATTAAGTGTAAATTCCCCAGATTACTTCCAGAGCCAGGCCGAGGACATAATGTGGAATGCAGAGCCCCCAGATAGTGCCGTGTTTTTTGTAGATGAATCCGAAAATACTGAGAAGGGCAACTGCGCCTAACATGAACCCCAGTCCTTTATGCAGATGAATCGCACCGAAAAACAGCGAAGAAACGATAATCGCGAAAGCTGAAGGATAGTTATCCGGCAGTATGCTTTCAAGGGAACCTTGGACGACGCCTCTGGTCAGGAATTCCTGAACGATGACTGTAACAAAATAAAGGGAATCTGAAATACTCCATTTGTCCCATATAAACAACTTCGCCCCTGGCCCGTAGATGTTCGGGAAAAACTTTATGATAATCAGTTTCGCAGCAATCATAAGTACGAGCATGCTAACTGTAAGAATGGAATTAAAAATAATCGAGCTCTTCAGATTCGTAATGCCAAGTCCAAGGTCAGACACTGTAATACTGGTATATTTCAGGATAAATACTGCACCTATTACACCGATTACTTCTATAATGATTGTCATGGTAGACGAAGAAATTGGCTGTCCCGTCAGCATCCAGACGATATAAACAAAATTCCATGTTGACAGCATAGTGATTAGCGCGACAAGGATTTTGATGGAGTCATCGTGTTTGATTTGCTCTTTATGCAGGTCTGTAATGTCAGAAAACTGCAGGATGATACCGAAAACCTGTGACTGATCGTTTTCTCTCGCAACCGAAGTAGTAATGTTGAAGTACCTCTCGAGACCGCTCGGGCAGATGTATCTCACAGTTCCGCTGTGCGTATGGTATTTATCATAGATGGAATCAAGTAAGAACTGATGAAACATATCATTTTCACCGGTGCTGTCCAACTCCATCAATGAGAAATACTTTGCTCCTTCACTGATTGTTTTCCATTCTAGTAAATGATATGCACTTTGATTAACGAAACGGATTGTGCCCGTACTGTCAATCAGAATCAGTCCATCAGAGATATCCCGTGTGATTCGCTCAATATATGCCTGCGTGTTGTTCACCAGAATCGCCTCTCCTTTTCCTTAATGTTTTATTCGGTATCTTCCTCCAAAAGGTTTTTCCAGAAAACAGCCTTCGCAAAGGTTGTAGAGATACCCCGGAGGAAGTTCTCTGCCACACTGGTTGCATCTGCGAATGTATTCATTTTTGTCTGCAGCCATCAGTTCTTTAATTCTTTGGCAGATTTCTTCACGCTGGCCGAAGTTATCGTCCTGAATCCCGATTCGCATTTTCAGCTGATGGTTGATATCCCAGGCTTTATATTGCTTTTCACATCCGAGAAGAGTATCAATATCAAAATACGGATCGGGAATCTTTTTTTTACGGAGGATACATCTCGCGCAGCTCAGCCAGTACAGAGCAAGTTCCCGGTCATCCGAATCGATCGGGCAGGTAATGAGGTCGAATATCAGTTCTTTCTTGTCATCACCAAGGCTGCTGCCAAGCATTCCGTAGAGGGAGAGCGCAGAAGACATATCTTCCCGTTTGAAGCTTCTGTTGCCGGGGAGGCTTTGCCATGCTCTCAGAAGAATATCAAGAGGATATTTTGTCTGGAGAACCTCGCGGGGAAATTCAATACAGGGAGTTCTTACGCGGGTGGCAGGATGCTGTAATCCGTCTTCAACGATGGAAGTGTTGTCCATCGTCAGCACTTCCCCCAGATCGAACATTCCGAACCGTCCGGCCCGCCCTGCGATCTGGCGAACCTCTCCGCTTGTCAGTGCACGCTGATGCTTCCCATCAAACTTTTGCGTTTCCGCAAAGACAATACGCCGGATCGGGAGAGAGATACCCATGCCGATAGCATCGGTTGCCACGATAATATTTGTTTCGCCCGAAGTGTATTTTTCTACTTCATTGCGGCGTGCAATTGGGGGTAATGCGCCGTAGATCACGCTTGCCCGAAACCCGTATCGTTCCAGATGAGCAGCAATGGAGAGAACGTTCTTCCGGGAAAAGCAGATCACGGCATCATGCGGATGAAGTTCCTCAAATCCGATGCATCTGCCCTTGTATTCCAGAGGGACAAGGCGCTCATGCCGGACGATGGAATACGGATCACCGAACTGCGTAATCAGAGACTCAAGAATCCCGAGGGCTTCCGGGGCAAAGCAGATATGCACTTCCTCGGCGTCAACACAGCAGATGGCTTTCAGCCAGGAAGAACCTCTTTCATCATCTGTGATCAACTGCGCTTCATCGATTACTGCTACTTTAAAATGTTTTGAATAACTGCACAGTTCCACCGTTGAAGAAACGATCTGCGCATGATCCGTTGTGATAGATTCTTCCCCGGTCAACAGGCTGCAGGGGATACCGGCTCCGTTGATTCGGTCAAACATCTCAAGAGCCAGAAGCCGAAGCGGACCGAGATAGGTTCCGTTTCCGGCGGCTTTCAGAGCTTCCAGAGCATCATGTGTTTTGCCGCTGTTTGTCGGGCCGACATGAAGCACAAATACCCGTTTCAGCTGCCTCGCCTTTTCTATCAGAGAATCCGGCGTGTAAGAAAGAAGAAGGCTGCGGGCTTCCGTAAGATCACGGTCTCTTAGCCTGGAGGAAGCAATTTCCGACAGGAGCTGCTGGACCTCGGGCTCGCGGATAACTTCCAGCACATCCTGCTCCCGCCACAGGCGGGTATATCGATAGCGTCCGTAATACTTTACCAGAGGCTTGGGAAAATACTGCTCAATAATTTTTTTGGTAACACCATATCTTTCAATGGCTGTTTTTTGGTTGATATACTGTTCATTCGATTTTCTTTTTTTGTTCATGTAAAAAGGTCCTGCTGATCAGAATTCCAGGATACTATATCATAAAATCTAAAAATGTCTATCCCTGTTTGTGTTTTCCTTTGGACATGGGAAATACACCGGTGTATAATGCCTGCAGGAAGGCGAGGAGGACAAAGTGATGAATTACAGGCTGACGCTCTCTTATGACGGGACTAAGTACAACGGCTGGCAGCGACTCGGAAACACCGATAACACCATACAGAATAAGGTAGAAACAGTGCTGTCCCGCCTGCTGGACCAGAAGATTGAGGTTTCTTCTTCCGGAAGAACGGATGCCGGCGTTCATGCCAGAAAGCAGGTTTGTTCTTTTCGTGCAGAAACAACGCTGACGTGTGAAGAACTCCTGGGAGAAATCCGCCGATATCTTCCACAGGATATCGGAGCATTGGATCTTGCACCTGCATCTCCGCGGTTTCATGCCCGGCTGAACTGTACAGGAAAAACCTATCTTTATCGGATCTGGACATCGGAAACGCCAAATGTTTTTGAAAGAAATTATCTGTACGTTTATTCGATACCGCTTGATGTTGAAGCTATGAAAACGGCTGCAGCTTTTCTCTGCGGAGAATATGATTTCTCAGCGTTTACCAGTGCAAAACAAATGAAGAAATCTGCAGTCAGAAGAATTGACTGCATTGTGATTCAACAGAAGGAGGAAGAATTACAACTGTATTTTTCCGGTAATGGTTTTTTATATCATATGGTGCGAATCCTTACAGGTACATTGCTGGAAGTAGGAACCGGAAAGCGGACACCCACAGATCTTCCGGATATTCTTGCTTCCCGAGACAGAGGACAGGCAGGATTTCTTGTTCCTGCCAAAGGGTTGATTCTCTGGGATGTGCAATACTGATAACAAAAGACAGGGTCTTCTTCAGAAGAATAGGTCCTGTCTCTTTTGATACCGTGTTTCAATCAGGAATATAGTGCCATCATTTCCCGGATATGGTTTGCCATCCCCTGACGAACGCTTTCAGGAGCGAGAATCTCTGCGCTTTTGCCAAAGCCGGCGAGCCATCCGTAAAACTGTGGGCTTACAGCAACTTCTGTGCTGACCGTGAAGGCATCCTCTCCGTCGGCCGACAGCATAACGTCTTCTCCAAACCGGTCAATCACTGCATCGACCAGGAATTTTTGAAACCGCATCTGTACGAGCTTTATTTCACCCGTATACATATGGAACACCTTCGTGGTGAAGGTCGCAATATCGATTTTTTCAAAATCTTTTTTTCCCTGACGGGGCCCGGTGACAGTAGTAACAGCTGTCATCCTGTCAACACGGAACGGCCGGATTTCCCGGTATTCGTGGTTATAACCCAGAAGGTAATAGTTCTGGTCTACCCAGATCAGAGCAAACGGACTGACAATATGTTTCTTTCCCTGATGACGCAGTTCTTTTTTCTTCTGAAGGTTATAGGTGAAATACTGGAATTGGAGAACTTCGTCGTTATTGATGGCCTCAGAGATTTTATCCACATTTCGGTAGACACTTTCATTCATCACTTTGACCCTGTTCCGGACGTAAACCGTTCTGTTCAGGGTTTTCGCTTCATGCACACTTGCCAGGGCAGAGATTTTTTGTATCAGTTCGGTGGTTTTTCTCTTTGTGATAGAATTGGAGCTCTGTACCATATCAATCAGGATTTTTACTTCCTGAAGGGTAAAGTCACGGGTACGGACGTAATACTGATCCTTTTTCTTAACAATATCCATCCCGTATCCGGCACAGCCGTCTTTCCCGGAGGAATCTGAAGAATTCCCTTTTCCCAGAATCTTCAGGTCTCTGTAGATGCTTTTCCTTTCTGCAGGAATCTCTAAATCTGCCAGATAGGAAAGGATATTCTGCAAAGTAACAGGATGATTTTCATCAGAATACTTCAGCAGATAATCCCTCAAATACAGGATCTTCAGCTTTTCACCAAACGCTTTTGCCATGATATGAGTTCTCCAATCTGTAAAAAGGACAGGATTTTTCCGGCATTAACTGCCGAAACGGGAGATAAATTCGTCTTCTGTAAGAATGGGGATATTAAGCTCGTGAGCCTTTCTGTTTTTGGAAGACACAGAAGAAGCATCGTTGTTAACAAGGAAAGAGGTTTTTCCGGATACGCTTCCGGCAACTTTTCCGCCCTGCTGTTCCACATATGCTTTGAAAGCGTCCCGGTTTCGGAAGGTATATACATCACCGGTGATTACAAAGGTCATCCCCTTGCAAGTGCCGGTTGCCGGTGCTTCCGGAGGGGTAGGCTCAACTTGAAGTTCCGCCAGAACGCGCAGAAACATAGCCCGGTTCTTTTCGTCGGCATACCAGGAAAGAATTGAACGGGATCGCTCAGCACCGATACCGTCAACATCATCGAACCCCTGAGCAGTTTCCAGCCGCTGCAGAAATCCCTCCCAGCCCAAAGAACGGATAATTCTCTGCGCGGCATCCATCCCGATCAATGGGATGCTCATCGCCATAATAACTCTGGCAGGAGCGGCATGCCTGCTCTTTTCAATAGCGGCAAGGAGATTTTCACAGGATTTTTCCCCGTAACCCTCCATGGCTTTGATTCTGTCCGCATGTTCTGACAGATGAAAGATATCTGCAAACTCCGTAATAAAGTGCTCATTGATGAAGTCTTTCAACGTCTCGGAGGAAATACCGTCAATATCTAAAGCGCTTCTGCTGACAAATCGTTCAAATTTCTTAAGGTTTTTTGCCGGACAGACAGGATTTGTACAGCGCAGAGTTTTGGTTCCGCTTGTGCTGATGGTGATGGAAGTCGGAGCACCGCAGACAGGACAGACTTCAGGGATAGAATAAGTGCCTTCACGACTTTTTACGGAAATGACCTTCGGGATAATCTTATTGGCTTTAATGACTTCCAGTGTTGTTTTCCGATTTTCTCCCAATCCGAGGCGCTCCAGTTCGCTGAGGTTGCAAAGGGAGGCGCGGGAAACGGTTGTCCCCTCAAGCTGAACCGGATCAAATACGGCAACAGGAGTAATAACAGATGCTGCGCAAGACCATTCGATATGATCAAGCAGGGAGATTGCTGAAGTATCCTGCCATTTAAAGGCAAGGCCGGCTCTCGTTGCGTGATGTCCGGTAACACTGCCGGAGGAGGCGTACTGCGTATCATCATAGGTGATTACAAGCCCGTCGACAGGTATATCCATTTCTCCGCTTTCCACTTTCTGCGTCCATCGCTGAATCACATCAGGCAAAGCCTCTGAGTTGGTCAGCTCATGCTCTACGGTGGTAAAGCCTTCCCGCTTCAGAAATGCCATGCGCTCCCCCCAAGACGGGATATCATCATCCAGATAGACGAGTGTGAAAGCGTTGAAGGTTAGGGATCGGCTACGTACTTTGTCCAGATGCTTTGCATCCAAAGCCAGCGTTCCGGAGGCAAGATTTCGAGGGTTGGCATATTTTTCTTCATCGTCGTCGAGAGAATCGTTGATACGCTCAAAATCTGTGTAGGAGATAGTTGCTTCGCCGCGCACCACGAGATGCCCTTTGTATGCAAGGTGAAGAGGGAATCCGGCAAGAGCCTCTTTCATATATGTGATATTTGTGCCTACAGTTCCGTTTCCGCGGGTAAGAATCTTTCCCAGGGACCCGTTGTCATAAGTGAGAACAAGAGTCAACCCGTCCAGCTTCCAGCTGAGCCAGATGGGTCTGCCCTCAGCCCATTTTTGAAGATCCTCTATGTTTTTTGTTTTGGCAAGGGAGAGTGCCGGAAATTCATGAGCTTCCTTCTGCCCGTCGACAGCGGCCTCTTCTTCAGAAAAACTGACATTCTGTGTCGGGCTGTTCGGAAGAATATAACCGGTTTTTGCCTCCAAAGCGGATAGTTCGTCATATTTTCTGTCCCATTCATAGTTGGACATGATCTCATCTCTGCCGCCGTAATAAGCTTCTGATGCGGCATTGAGCTGGGAAACGAGTTCCTCAATGTACGCTCTGTCCGTTTCCCATTCTACCAGCGTAGTGTGTTCCATAACCAGCAACCTCCGAAAAATATAAATTAATTATACCACGAAAAACGCTGTTTGTCCGCATAAAAAACAGGCAGCCTTATAAAAGACTGCCTGAAAAAAGCGATTATTGGATTAATATGCTACGCCCCAGTAAATCATCGTTTTAGCCGGCTTTCCGCAGCATGCACAGACATCTCCGAGATGCTCCTGTGCAAACGGAATGCAGCGTGAGGACATGCCTGCCTTTTCTTTCATTTCCAGTTCGCACTGCTCCTCGCCGCACCACATCGTCTTGATAAAGCCGCCGTGCTCTTCCTGAAGCTGCTTTGCCTCTTCGATGCTCTGTGCAGGGAAAATGTGCTGTTCGAGGTTGATGCGTGCAGCATCGTACAGCCCCTTCTGAACTTTCTCCAGCAACTCGGGGATGCAGGTATCCAGTTCATCAAGCGAAACTGTAGTTTTCTCCCCGTTATCGCGGCGTACAGCGACACAGGAATTGTTTTCTATATCACGCGGCCCGAGCTCAAGGCGCAGAGGAACGCCCTTCATTTCATACTGGGCGCACTTCCATCCAAGGCTGTTATCGGAGAAGTCTGCCTTTGCACGGATACCGAGGGAAGTAACCTTCTGCAGCAGTTCTTCGGCTTTTTCGGCAACACCGGGTTTATGGGCGGCAACCGGAACAATAATGACCTGAACCGGAGCAATTTTCGGAGGAAGAACAAGGCCATTGTTGTCTCCGTGAGCCATGATGACAGCACCGATCATACGAGTGGTAGAACCCCAGGAGGTCTGGAACGGGTATTGGAGTTTGTTGTCACGGCCTGTGAAAGTGACATCATAAGCACGGGAGAATTTATCACCGAAATAGTGAGAGGTTGCGCCCTGCAGTGCTTTATGATCTTTCATCAGGCATTCCACGGTGTATGTAGCTTCTGCCCCGGCGAATTTCTCCTTTTCGGTTTTTCTTCCGCGTACAACCGGAATTGCAAGCACATTTTCAAAAAAGTCCGCATAGCAGTTAAGCTGCTGCTCGGTTTCTGCTTTTGCTTCCTCTGCTGTTTCGTGAATGGTGTGTCCTTCCTGCCACCAGAATTCACGGGAGCGGAGGAACGGCCTTGTGGTTTTTTCCCAGCGGATGACAGAGCACCACTGGTTGTACAGCATCGGGAGTTCACGGTAAGAATGCAGCACCTGAGACCAGTGATCACAGAACATGGTTTCAGAAGTCGGCCGGAAGGCAAGCCTTTCTTCGAGCTCTTCGCTGCCACCCATGGTAACCCATGCGACTTCCGGTGCAAACCCGTTGACGAGTTCCCCTTCTTTTTTGAGAAGACTTTCCGGAATCAGAACAGGCATTGCCACATTGACATGCCCTGTTTTCTTGAACTCCGCATCCATAATCTGCTGCATATTCTCCCAGATGGCATAACCATAGGGGCGAAGGATGGTAAAGCCCTTAACCGATGCATACTCGACAAGCTCTGCCTTTCGGCAAATATCGGTATACCACTGAGCAAAATCTGTCTCCATATCGGTAATCTGCTCAACCTTTTTTTCTTTCGCCATACTGTACTTCCTTTCACCGGGGATAAGCCCCGAATTAATTCATTATATTCGTACACAACGTGCCCCGCTATTATATTATTCGAATCGATGTTTGTCAATCATGCTTGACCTTTGCATTAAAAATCTATATAATGCGTAGTACAAAGTAGAGTGCTTCTGTGAGGTGATAACGATTAACAAACGGAAATTTCTGACAGAACTGGGCAAACTGCTGACGTTTATGTTTGAAGAAGACAGGCAGAGAGCACTTGCCGTCTATGAAAGTATGTTTGACGAAGCAGAAGATGACACTGCGTTGATGCAGTTCCTCGGATCTCCGACGAAGCAGGCGGTTACTGTCGCCAGGGCTTATAACGCTAAAGAGCGCCGTCTCGCGGTGACGAGCCAGGCAGGCGAAGGCAATGAGGATGTGGTGAACGACGAGGAACCCGGCTTTGTCCGTGTCATCAACGGAATTCGGGATGCTGCTGTAGAGAATGGTATTATTCCGGATATCGTAACGGGGCAATACTCCGTTTTTGATGAGGCTGATACTGAGGCCGAGGAAGAAGTGCTTCAGCCTGAAATCGAAGAGGAAGAACCGGCTGCTCAGCAGGAAGAGCTGAGTGATCAGCCGGAGGAGCAGCCGGAAGAAACGGAAGAACTGCCGGAAGAACCTGCTTTGGAGATTTTTGAGCAAGACGGACAGGAAGCAGAACGTTCCGAAGAAGACCGTGCCTTTGAAGAACTTCCGGTTTTCACTCTGGAAGATACCGAAGAAGAAGTTGAAGTGCCGGAAGAAGCTGATGCTGGTGAAGCGGAAATCGAGGAATCCCTCGAAGAGAGCGGAACAGACTATATAGAACCGGAAGCAGAAACAGAACAGGAAGAAACACCAGCCGATGCTGATGTTCAGCAGGAAGAGATTCAGGAAGAGTATGACAACTTCCAGCTGGATCTCGGGCCGATTCCGGAAGAAACAAGAGTCGAGCCGGAAGAAATCGATGAAATGATGGCAACCTTCCGGGGCAAAGAAGAAAAGCCGGTTCCGGTCCGTAAATCTTCCGCCCAGACGACACTGACTGAATTTGAAGAAGTGCCTGCAGAGGATGCGACCCCGTGGAGACAGGTTTCTGAAGAAGACGGTGCCCCGTCCGGCAGGTTGAGCATTCCGAGGGCGATCCTTTACCTGCTTGTGGCTGTTCCTTTAACAACGGCAGGGGTACTGGTGCTGCTGCTGCCCACAGTTCTGTTCCTGGGTTTGGCGGTTGTTGCCGGCGTAGCCGCATTCCGTGTCGCAACCCTGGCGTTCAACAGTTTTGCGGTCTTTGCAGATATCGTAGTGGTTCTGGGTGCAGCGCTGATCCTTCTGGCTCTATCAATTTTCCTGTTCTGGATCTTTGTGTCATTCATTGGAGGCGCAATCGCCGGTCTCATTAATCTGGCTATCCGGATAGGCGGAAAAGTCTGCTATAAGGAGGATAAAAAAGCATGAGAAAGTCCTGGAACTTTGTGATGATTATTGTATTGGCTTTTCTGATCCTCGGCGCAGTATGCATGGGAGTAGGCTTGCTGACCGGGGCGGATTTCGGCAGAGTCTTTGAAGTAGCTGATCACGAATACCATGTGCGGGAACTCTTTTCTGCGGTTCGTAATCTCTTCTACAATCCGCAATCCATTGAGGGTATTCTGCAAAATCTTTTTTAAAACATGGATGCCCGCCGCAAGGCGGGCATTTTTGAATAATATGCGCAAAATAATATTCCCGTAAAACGGCTCTGGATATTCTTATAATTTCTCTTGACTTTTTCTTTCCTTGCATTTATAATACACAGGCTAAAGTTAATAAACAAAGTTCACTTGAGCAAACGTGCAGAAGTCGCGTAGTTGGTCGAGCGCGCACGATTGGAAATCGTGTAACCGTCAAAAGCGGTTCGAGGGTTCGAATCCCTCCTTCTGCGCTTTAGAGAATTCGTTCAGAAAGTTTCTTTTCTGAGCGAATTCCTTTTTTTATGCGATATTTTGCTAAAAAAGAGTTATTTAAAATGGATTCCTGTTATCCCGCTTTTGGTATTTGCCCATATTTTCGCCCTTATTGTACTGTAATACTATTCTGCATTTAATTATAGATAATTAATCATCATTATGGTATAATAGCCAGGGTGATGAAGATGAAAATGAAATATCAGTTTAGCAAAGAACAATATGCTGAAATAAAAGCGGCAAAGAAGGCAAATCGAGATAAA
>JAFQZI010000122.1 GCA_017406005.1 Oscillospiraceae bacterium
ACCGCAACCGAAGCGGCGGAAAATGCTTCAAGGAAGATTGCAAGGTCGGTGGAGCGTTTTCGAAGGGTAAAGACTTTCAGTGATTTGCTGTATTATGCTTCTCCTGTCCTTGTGGCAGCAGACATCATTCTCCGAGTAATTGTCTTAGTTGGTCATTGGGGATAAAGATGTTATGGGCAGTTTCTGTCATAGCCCATCTATTTTGTCATCCAGAAGTGAATGTATTTTGTCAATGGCAGGCACTATAATTTGTCAAGGTACACTTGGACAGAAAGCAAACTGACACCCCCTCCCGGAGATGTCAGTTTCAGATATAGGAGAGCAGATGCTCCCAGCAAAATTCCGCAAGGCGCTCGGGTCGCTCCCCAGCGTTGCCCTATCCTACTTGCGGACAAAAGCCCTTGTGCTAGAATGGATATTGTTGAATCGGACAGGATGAGCAGATGCAACCATCAGTGAAATGCAGTTCATGTTTGTTAAGAATATCGAGAATCTCAATTGTGAGGTCATGTCTGCTTATTTTTTCGGCATTATCATTCTCGGTGAGAATTTGGAAATACTCGAATACCTCTTGTCTTGCTTTGGAATAATCCAAACGGCGCAGCAGCCAGATCAGCACGGCATCATGCAGCAAATCTTCTGTCATGAGTTTTTTACCCCCGTAATCTCATTTTCGAGTACGATGTCTACTGACTTGCTGTCAATGCAATTTTGCTTCATCTGCGAACCATAGATCAGAGACTGACTGCAAGCCCGGTTAATGAGCCTTGGATTTCCGCCGGAGAACTCAAATATTGACTTCATGGCATCTTCGGTAAAAATGGGATTGCTATGACCGGCATACAGGAGCTGAGCTTCAATGTACTGCCTGGTATCTGCAAAGTCCATCGGTGTCAGGAAGCATTCAATGTCCACACGCTCAAGGATCGCCCGGTAAGCAGAGAGCCGCAGCTTGTCCCAAAGCTCTGTTTGACCGGAAAGAATCAGCGCCATCGGGTTCTCGGAATCCATTTTGTAGTTGAGCAGGAATCGTGCTTCCTCCAGCATTTCTTTGCTTAGAAGATGTGCCTCATCTACAATCACAACCGCTTTCCGGCTCTGCATCCCGCGCATGATCTCGATCTGCTTATGAAGATTATCCCGTGCAGTGTTGCGCTGAAGTACTGGCTTGCAGCCAAGCTGCATCAGCAGATAATTGTAAAAACTGCGCGGTGTCAGCTTGGAGTCGGAGATATACAGTACCATATATTCCGTTTCCGGCAGTTCATCCTTCAGACGACGGAGCGTGCTGGTCTTTCCGAGACCGGGTTCTCCGATCAGCACTGCAAAGAGCTGGTTTCTGGCGGTGTATTCCAGTCGGCTGAACACTTCAGAACTCTGATGCGTCCTGTACAGCACACTGGTCGGAATGCTGCGCGTAAACGGCGTGTGTTTCATTTCATAGAACAGCTCAAACATTTTCATCGCCCTCCAAAGCTCTTGTATACGAGATAACAGCTCTGCGTTCCTTCTCATCAGCAGTTCTGGTTACTGCATCCAGAAGCCTTGAGGAATCAGCAGGGAGACGCTCGATTCCGACACGCTTCGGCTTCTTCGCAATATGAGTCCCGATCTTAGCTGGCTCGGCATAGAACGGTTCATGCCCTCTGGCTTCGATCCGTACTTTTGCGATGTTCTGCGGATCATAGACAACATCAACCTGCTGTCCTGCGTATAAAAGCCCAACATCGTAGTCTACTCCCATGAAGCTGATGCAGCCGGACTTGTTGACCTTTCGCGGCTCACAATGCAGGAACGCACATGCAAGAAGTGCTTCATCAGGATAATTCAACGGCATCGAATCCGACTTAAAAGCGCGTTCCGGTGTCGTGCCGAGCGCACTGTGCGTTCGGCTGTGGTAGCATTCTGAAAGCCATGCTGCAAACAGGCGGTTCAGCTCTTCGATGCTTTCCGGCGGGTTCACTTCGATCTCAGCAAGAAAAGAATCAACGGTATGGTTAAACCGTTCCTGTTTGCCCTTGCCTTGCGGATTACGCGGTCTGGCGTACAGCAGCCGGATACCGAGCAGACCGCATGTACGCTTCATCCAATGTGTACGGTACTGAGAGCCGTTGTCAAAGTAGATACGGCGCGGAACACCATACTTCTGAATGCCCTTCTTCATCGTATCCTCCACGATGGTCTGCTCCATATCCCCGTAGAACTGTGCGTGGATAATGTAACGGGTGGCATCGTCGATTAGGCAGGAAAGATATGTTGGCTGAACTTTCCCACCAATCCTCAGTGTCGGACCGTATTTGATGTCACCCTGCCAGAGATCGCAGCGATGAACCCTTTGAAAACGTTGCGAAGCGTATCCGTTGTCCTGATACATTTTCATCATAGCAGACGAATAACCTTCCCTCGCAAGTGCCCGCTGCAAGGTCGTGCGCTTCAGAACACCCTGCTCCGCCTTGCCTTCCAGTTCAAGAATCCGGATAATGGTCGGTACGCTGCGAGACGGAACTTCACGGCGCAGACGGATTGCTTCCGCGAGAATCTCTTTTGAAACGACGGGATTCTGCTCCGGTACTCTGCCCTGCGGTTGCAGACCGTCTATTCCCGATTCATTGTAGGCATCCACATACCGCTGCAAAGTGCGGGTGGACACATCATATGTTTCGGAGATCTCACGGCGCTTGCAGTAGTACTCTTCCTGCGATGAGAGCACACCAACCAGCGGCGCAATCATAATCATGCGCCGCTCAGCGATCTCTTTTGCCAGTTTCTTGTCTTTCATGCCCATAGAGGCACCTCCTTTTTTGGTGATGCCTCTATCATAGCATAATTCAGCCTGACAATCTACACGAACTCGTTTGCTTTCCACTCATCAGCGTTTGCAACAGCCCTGACAAAGTATCTGAGCGTGTCAAATGTGGAATTGACATCGTAATTTGTCACGAGCATCGGGTATTCCAGTTTCAGCCGTCTGACCGTTGCAGACCCGAACTTCAAAAATCGTTCAACCCAACGACGGATACGGGCTGCAGAGTGATCGTCAACACAATAGTCACCGATGGCATCATGAATCGCAGCAATCGCTGCTGTGCACAGATGCTTGAAGGGAGTAACGAAATCCGGGAGTTCCCGGTGATAACGATGGCACAGAGCACAAAACAGCACCCTGACAGACAATTTGTCGCGCATTCCGTTTAACCTTCGTATATACCGTCTGCATCTGCAGTGCGGATTCATAATCTGACCGCAATCCGGGCAAAGAACAGTTTCGGTTCCTGTAATATAATGGATTCCGTCCTTGACATATTCGAGGAAATGTGATACAATAATCATGTTGGGGACGATAGCCGTGTCATGAGTGCGAGTCATGACGATCAAAACGGCTATCGTGTTCCTTTCTATTGATATGGTTATTTCTATTATATCATTTTTCTTCATAAAAGCAAAGACGGTATCCTTCCGGTTCATATATCCGGGAAGATACCGTTTTCGTTTGTGATCCCGCGCTGACGCGCAGGATGGGTTTATCGCTTTTGTTTTCCCGGGAGCATTTGCTGCCCCGACCCAACAGGTGAGCATCATGACAAAACACAGTGCCTGCCCCTTGACAGAACCTGTACCTGCGTGACAAAATATGTTGCCTTCTGGATGACAAAATGGGAGGGCGCTAACAATATAGCAAAATAAAGGGCTCTATTTTGCTTTTTGATCAAAATAAAAAACAGTTATTCTCAAGTGAAAACAACTGCTTTTTGATTCCTATTCATTTATGTTCAGAATTCATCCTTATCAATTATCCCGGCTGCCTTCATCTTTTCAGCCCATAATCTAAGCTCCTCAATCG
>JAFQZI010000123.1 GCA_017406005.1 Oscillospiraceae bacterium
GCCCTGAAGCCGTTGCGATGACGGAATGGTTCGTTGACCTTGTAAAACGGGGCGGCCCTCCTTTCTGGGCAAACTATACGTGGGTTGAAGTCGGTGATGATCTCGGTAACGGAAAAGCGGCAATGATGATCGACGCTGACCTTAATGCCTTACTTCAGAACTGGGTCAAGTTCGGTACGCCTTCTTCTCAGGAAGCCGGCAATATTGCATGGACTACGCTGCCGACAGAAAAACCCGGTGATCCTGTTTGCTCCAATTACTGGACGTGGTCCATGGCCATGAATGCAAACTCCGATGCAAAAGAGGCTGCTTGGCTCTTCCTGCAGTACTTCACCGGAAAAGATTTCTGTACCTACGCGTCCATTGACGACTACAATCTGGACCCGGTCCGTACTTCAGTCTGGGAGAATCGCTCTTTCCTAAGAAAGATGAAGCAGCATGAAGGCTATATTGACACCTTTAACAAAACCATTGAAAACACTTCCATTTACTTTACTCCGCAGCCTGAATTCTTCGTAACTACAACAGAATGGGCAGCAACCCTTCAGGATCTCGTTCTTGACGGAGGAGATGTTGGAGAGGCGATGAGTGAGCTAGCAGCAAAAGTCAATAAAATTGTTGATTATATCGATTTATCCGATTATAAACAGTAGGGTAAAGATTAGAGAAAGCCGCCGGAAACTATGTCCCGGCGGTTTAATCTTTTATAGATCGGTTATTCGGATTTTTACCTGATGTTTAATAAGTAAAGTGCAGGAAGTCTCCAGAGCTGAAGCCCGGATCCAATTCGTGATAGATAGGTTCCAAATCGATATCATAAATGGATCTGAATACGAAGAACCGTAAACATCCAGCTCATAAACGTTATCTGCACTCGGGTAATTCATATAATAGACAACGCAGCTGGCTCCGCCGCCTGCATAACCCACATACCCTGAGATGTTGCAGGTGTAGCCGGATTTGGAATAACTGGGGAGATAGATGGTATCGCCGTTCTGGAGGAAGATGCAGAGTACGGTATCGGAGTTCCGATAGGCTGTCCCGCTCATGCTGCCGTATACAGGGCCGACATAGGGCTTATCTCCTTCAATATAGCAGTAGGTGATTCTGCTTCCATCCCAGGCGACCGATGCATGAGCACCGTAATACAGGTCACCGCTGATGTCACAGACACTTCTGGGAACACTGACAACGCCAACTCCGGAGATATCCACATTTACAACACTATAGGACCAGTCGGTAACCGTGCCGTAGAAGGTGGTTGTAGGGGCCGGTTTCGGCGGCTGTTTTTTGCTCACATAGATATACGCGGTGGTGGTCCGCGCTGTCTGGCCTCTGTAATAGAAAGTGCAGTAAGCGCCCCAGCCGTTCATATCCAGAGCTACATTGCCGATGCTGAGTGTGGTGGAATACATGCCGGAAACCGGTGCATCCGCGAACATATAAGCAAAATTCTGGATGGAGTATTCACCGCCGTTCGGAGAAACCATCGTCCATGTGAGCGACTCGTAAGCATTCGCATTTGAAACGAACCATGCAGTTTCGCCTTCAGTACGGTTTTCGTTGGTAGGATTCTTCGTAATGCTGAGGTATGTAGGCTGAGGTTCTGCGGAAGGTTGGACAGGTGTAATCGGTGCAGCCGTATAAACAGGTACAGGAGTTGATGAAGGTGCTGCCAAAGCTTCAGGCTGAGGGACAGGAAATACTTCCGTCGGTTCCTTTTCGCCCATGAAAACCGCATAGCTGTCAGCCAGACGGGAAAGATTCTCAGCTTCATCCGCTGTAAACCAGTCAAAATTCGTGCTGCTTCTTTCCGCACCGTAAAAAGCATTCACGCCGGCAGCGTTATACTGATCCGGAGAGATGCCGATACCGTTGGCATCTGTATGGGAAACGCTGCGGTATCCGTTTTCAACAATCGTATGCTCCACGGCAAATGCTTCATAACTAATGGATCCGTTTTTCAGATGATAAGCACTTTTGCTGGTGTAGACATCGTTTGCCGAGAGGACGATATTATCATAGAACATGTAGAACCAGGTGTCGGTATCCGTATCGTGGTAGGTATCGGTAATATCAGTCAGGATATCCGGGAAAGATTCATCCGGATCCTTCACAACGCTGCACTCTCTGATGGCTGTTCTGTCGGCGTTGACTTCCCAGATTTTCAAGTTGGTGGATCTGTCATTCGGGTGTTGGGAGGCGGCGACAAACTCCAGCCTGCCGTTTCGGTCAAGATCAGTTACGGTATAATACCAGGTTTGAGCAGTATCCGGCTGTTTGAGGATACCGATTTTTGCAAAAAGAAGAGCAAGCTGCGCATCAACATCGGAAACCTCTTCCTCGGTGGCGGAGATAATCTCCGCGGGTGCACTTTCTTCCGCAAAAGCAGCTGCGGGGCTGATTACTGCCATCGGAAGCATCATAAGAAGTGCCAACAGAAAACTAAATAATTGCTTGGACTTCATCTTTCATTATTCTCCTTATTAAAAAATTGTTTATTTGATATATATTACCTCAAAAGTTACTGAATGGCAACAAAAAAATAATTTTGTCGCAGGTATCTGTAAAACCAGTTGCTCAGCTCAGACTTGTATGATAATATAAAAAATAGAAAGAAATATCGAAAGAAGGAATAAGATGTTCTATTATCTGCTGTCAACAGTGCTGTCCTTTGATGGTGTTCTTATCGTTTCGGCAGTGATTCCTGCCGTTATCCTGATGGTAAAGGTTTATCAGTCCGATCATCTGGAAAAGGAATCTCCGGAACTTCTCTGGATTCTCGTGAAAGCAGGTATTTTGTCAGCACTGCTTGCTCTGGTTGAGGAGAGGATCTTCTCTTATCTCCTGCAGCTGGCTGTGCCGTATAATTCTCCCATGTATCAGGTGATTCTGTATTTCGGGGTTGTGGCTATTTCTGAGGAAAGCTCCAAATATCTGTTTATGCGGAGAAGAACGTGGAATAACGTTGAGTTTAACTGCCAGTATGACGGCGTCGTCTATGCGGTGTTCGTTTCACTCGGCTTTGCCCTCTGGGAGAATATCAGCTATGTTCTGCACTACGGGTTTAGTGTAGCTCTAATCCGTGCGGTTACGGCGATCCCCGGTCATGCTTCCTTCGGGGTTTTTATGGGTGTGTTCTACGGCCTGGCAAAGAGGATGGAAAACAGTGGGGACCATAATAAATCTGTGCTTTATCGTGTGCTTTCCATAGTTGTTCCGGTAGTTTTACACGGTGCATATGACTATATTGCGAGCACGGAAGGCAGCAACTGGGTTTTTGTGGCATTTGTTCTGGTGCTGTTTGCCGTTTCGTTCTGGACGGTTGGAAAATCGTCAAAGGCAGACCGTGTGATCTGATGATAAGAATAGGGAAGAAAACACTTAACAAAAAATAAGAAACAGCTGACTGCAACTCCTTGTTGTATCGGGAGAAGCGATCAGCTGTATTGTTTCTATAATATATGAGAGATTTTAATTGATGCCTTGGCCGGACACCATAGGTTTGCAGAAGAGATCTTCCAGAAATCGTTTCATACCGATAGGGATAGAATCAATGAACCGAAGCCCTGTGTTTCCGAGTTGCACCAGCTTATTTTTCCCGTGATAATCGCTGCCGGCAGTGATATACAGATTGTATTGTTCTGCAAAGGCAAGCGTCTCTGCTTTCAGCTTAGGGGTAAATCCGGAATAAAATGCTTCCACTCCCTGCAGCCCAAAGCCGATCAGGCGGCGAAGCCGTTCCTCCATCTCATCTCCAAGGATCAGCTGTTCTCCGCTTCCAAATGGTGGATGTGCCAAAACGGGAATGCCTCCTGCACCGATAATGCCTTGAATTGCCTCTTCCGGACGTACATATTCGCTGCGAAAGCGCACCTTGTTGATATACTCTGCGATTGCCTGTTCTTTGGTATCAGCGTATCCGTATTTTACCATCAGGTTTCCGATATGAGGTTTTCCGGGATTATCCAAGGAAAGCAGGTGCTGTACTTCCTCTTCCGGAAAGAAAAAATGGAACTCGTTTTCAAGAAAATCGAGCCGTGCTCGAACCTTTTTCATGCGAAGACGATGGCCCTGTTCGATTACATCCTTCATGGGCTGGCTGTCCGGGTCAAAACCATAACCGAGAATGTGATAATGCCCCAGTTCATCCCGGCACGAGAATTCGATCCCGGAGATCAGATATGGATCTGCCTTCTTTCGGACTTCCCGGATCATCTCATAGGCTTTTGCCGCATCGTGATCCGTGACGGAAAACAGCGGGATTCCGGCATCCCTGACCCGCGAAAGAATCTCTTCCGGAGTGTCTGTACCGTCGGAGATTGTGGAGTGCATATGCAGATCCATTAACTTCAGTTCCGCCTCATCAGAAAGAAAAGGTATGGATTGAACGTGCATTGGACTGTTTTCCATTCTCAATCGTTCTGGTCTTTCTTAAAGACCGGAATGAAAGCAGTGCTCAGCCCCATGTCGTGAAGGCGAAGCTTCATGCGGCTGGGCTTTTTGTTGAACATGGCAGTACGCAGTTCATCATCAGGAACAAATTTATAATAGGTAGAGCAGAAAGAGTCAAACATATCACGGTTGTCCGAGGTGATTTTCCCGACCAGCATAACGGCACAGATCACGACACCTGCCGCGAAACAGATTTTCTGATACAGCGGGCAGAAAAGAAATACAATCACACAGATGACAAGACAGAGAAGACCCATCACAGCAGAGGATATAACGGTATAGCGCTTTGCACCGGGAGCAATCAGACCCTCCTGGGTTTCGTTCATTTTTTTGATAAGTGGAAATGCCGTTACATTATTAAAAATAAGCTGCCGGCCAAAAAGAAAGTAGCCGATCCAGCCGATAAAGGCAAGCACGGCACCCCAGATAATTTTCATTGCCATAGTACATGTATCCTCCGACTTTCAGGGTATGCCGTATCTTA
>JAFQZI010000124.1 GCA_017406005.1 Oscillospiraceae bacterium
AACGTCACGCCTTCTGCAAGCAGCCGTTCTTTCTGTTCACGGAAGAACGGCGCTGTTCTGCCCGCATGGTTTACCACACGGTGGCAAGGATATTCACCGTACAGATCGGCCATGCTCAAAACCTTTCCGACCAGGCGCGCATTCTTTTCTCTGCCGATCAGCTTCGCAATCTGCCCGTAGGAGACTACTCTGCCGTAAGGAATTTCTTCCACAACTGAGAGAATTTCGTAGATCAGATCATCTGTCAGCTTTTCCATATTCTATCCTCCCTGCCGGATCTACCTCAGCTCCCTATTGTTTTCGATAGTATGTTAAATTTATCCATCCGTCAACAAATTCTTTTTGTCATTTTGTCATATCTGCCGGTTTGTGAAACCCTTTTGTAAATCTAACGTTAGTAAAACTTTAGAAAACAATCGTGAGAAAAACACTTGACAAAAACGCTCACATATGTTATATTAGTCTCACGATAGTGATCTATCGTGAGACTAATAGTAGTGGAGGTATTTTATGAAAGAAAAATTTACGATCACCCTTTATTGTTCCGACACAGTCTGGAACCCGAAAAACTGCTTATACCCTTACAGGGTACAAGTGCGGAGCGAAGAACGGCTGCGCGAGGTCATCCGCTTCGATCATGTCTTTGTCAAGTTCAAAAACAACCGGAGAAGCAATCAGAATTTTGAGTATGCCGATCTTCTGGTGCTCGACTGCGACAATGACCACTCTGATGCCCGCGAAGATTGGATCTGGCAGGATGATCTTACAGATCTTCTGCCCGATATAGCTTTCGTCTCTTACTCCAGCAGAAACGACAATATGCCGAAAGACGGAAAATCGCCCCGTCCCCGCTTCCATGTGATATTTCCGATCGATAGGGTCACCAGTGCAGAAGAATACGCTGCACTTAAGCGGAAAACCGTAGAGCTTTTTCCTTTTTTCGACCATAACGCGCTGGATGCAGGACGTTTTTTCTTCGGTACCGATGCAAATACTATTGAGTTCCACCCGGGCACCCTCAATCTCACACAGTATCTTGCCATACAGGATGAAACTCTACCGGAGACAGAAAAAAGAGAGCCCGAAAAAGCGCCGCATGAATTGCAGGCAGGGCCGGTCATCCCCGAAGGAGAGCGAAACACCCGCCTCTCTGTCTTAGCAGCGAAACTCCTCATACGTCTGGGTGATTCCCCGGAAACAAAGCAGAAATTCCTTGAAGCAGCTACCCGTTGTTCTCCTCCGCTCTCGGAAAAAGAGCTTGAACAGATCTGGCGCAGTGCGCAAAAATACTATAGGAAAATCAGTTCTCTGCCCTCCTATATCTCTCCAGAGGAATACGGCCTAATGAAGCCTCAGGAATGGGAAGAGCCGATCTCACTCGAAAAAGTTGAACTCCCGGATTTCCCTGTGGATGCACTGCCGAAATCGATTGCCGATTATGTGCTGGCAGTTGCTGAATCACTTCAGGTCTACCCTGATATGCCGGCCTACTGTGCTCTGGGTGTCCTGTCCCTCTGCCTTCAGAAGAAGTTCGCCGTCCGTATCAATGATGACTGGCTGGAACCGATCAATCTCTACCTACTGGTAGTGGGAGATCCTTCCGAAAGAAAGTCCCCCTGCCTGAATCTGATGATGGCGCCTGTGCTTGACTATGAAGAGGCATGGAACCGTGACCACAGAGCAGAAATTGTCAGCAGCCAGGAAATGAAAGACATCATGAAAATGAAACAAAACGAGATCAAGAAGCAGATTGCCAAGGGAAATGCAATTCAGTCAGATCTTGACGAAGCAATCAAAGAAGACCTGGAATATATCCCCATGACCAGCCTCCAGCTGTTTTCAGATGATGTAACTCCGGAAAAGCTTGCCTCTGATATTGCAGAGCATGGCGGTGCCTATGCCATTATGTCAGCGGAGGGCGGTGTCTTCCAGAATTTTGCAGGAGGATACAGCGGAAAATCAAAATGCGATAATCTTTTGAAAGCCTACTCTGCTGATCCCATCCGCGTAGGGCGAATGACTCGAGTAGGCGAAACCATTCCGGCTCCCGCTCTGACCATGCTTGTCATGCTGCAGCCGAACGTCCTTTCCTCTCTAATGGCCAATGAAGAGTTTCTCGGCCGCGGATTCAATGCCAGGATCCTGTACAGCATTCCGAAATCCCTGATCGGCAGGAGGAAACAGAATCCGGATACCATCCCTTCGGAAGTACGCGAAGCATACGAAAATCTGATAATAAGCCTTCTGGAAATGGAATTGGGTCAGACGGAAGAAGTTTTTCTCTCTGAAGAGGCAGAAATAGAGCGGCAGGGATTTGCCGCTGAGATTGAGGAAAGGCTTCTGGAAGAGTTTATCGGCATCCGTGACTGGGCAGGCAAAATCGTTGGCACAACGATGCGTGTCGCTGCGCTTCTCTGCATCGCCGAATGCGGTCCGACCGGCAGAATTATTTCGAAAGAAAACTGGGAAAGATTCCCTTACTACGAAATCAACGGAGAGCAGATGCGCAATGCTATCCGAATCGCACACTACGCCATTGAACATGCACAGGCTGCCTACAACAACATGGGCAATGACCCGATGACATTTGTATGCCGGCGTGTGCTGGCAGCAATCAGGAAACACACTCTGAAAGAGTTCTCTGTCCGCGACATTATGCGGGCCTGCAGTTTTCTAAAAACAGCGGATGCTGCGCAGAAGGTTCTGGACCACATGTCAGACCTCGGCTTCTTTACCATCAAGGATATTGAAGAGCACCGTAAGCCGGGACGTCCCAGTAATCCGATCTATTTCGCTAATCCCCTGATCTTCCAGGAAAAATTAATAGGCGCTGCATAAGGCGCCCGTATTTTCTGAAAAATAAAAACCCTCACTGACAAAATGACAAAACTCTAAAAATGCCAAAAAATATTCCCAGGCAGCATTTTTAACTGCTCTGGGAATATTGTCATTTTGTCATGCCTGTAAAACTCAATTATCGTTCCGCCCGAGAGACACAGCTCCGGCTTGGTTTATAATGCTATCTCCAGAAAAATGGTTTTGGGCACAAGGCAGTCATAGTAGGCATCAATTTCATAAAAACCCATGCGGCGATACAAAGCCAGGGCTGTCTTTAAACCGGGCAGCGTGTCAAGCCTCAGCCAGCGGTAGCCGGCTTCTTTTGCATCTGCCATAATCTGACGCACCATCATTTCCCCGAGATTGTGCCCCCGGAATTCCGGCCGGACAAAGAGCCTCTTCAGCTCCGCATGGTCGGCATCGGATTCCTTCATCCCGACGCAGCCCGCCAGGGCTCCGTCAACATAGAGAAGATAGATTCTCCCCCGAGGGGACGCATATTTTTCTTCGAGATGTGCGATCTCTTCATCGTAATGCTGCTGATCCAGCGAAACAGTAAACACAGGGTCTGTCTCGACCAGCATTCTGGCATATTCCTCGAACAGCGGTATCAGCTCTTCCCGCTGCTCAAATGCAGAAACAAATTCGTATTTCAAGATGCCCTCCTTCTGTTTGCGCTTTCAGAAATCATTATCGTGCGGACGATTTGCCCGTCTGAATGGTCGCGGCATACGCGCTGTTGCACAGGCCGAGAACAGCGGAGAGGATAAACAGCGTCTCAATGCCGACGGTCTTCCAGATCCATCCGCCGAACAGCGCTATCAGGATTGTGATCAGATGATTTACGGAGACTCCGGTTGAGATGGTCGCCCGAACCTCGTCAGGACTGTCCGAAAGATCCTGGACATACACGTTTGATGCCATCGAGGCCAGAGAGATGACAGAATCCAGCACATAATTCACACAGCACACGAGAAACGCCGTACGCATCGGGAAGATATGATGGGCGAAGCCGTAGAAAAAGCAGACGATCACCAGAACCAGCGTATCGGTTATCATCACGATTTTATAGCCGAAGCGGTCGATGATCTTCCCGACCAGCGGGGAGGCAAAGAAGCAGCATACGGAAGAGACCGCAAACAGAATACTGATCACCATGGCGTTTGCCCCGTAAAACAGCACCAGCACATACGGGCCGAAAGTGAAAAAGACCTGTTTTCGCGCTCCGTAAAAGACTTCCAGCATATAATATTTCGTGTACTTTTTCCGGAAATAAAAGCGGCGCTTCGTCTCATCGGTTGTACTGCTCCCCGTCATATGCAGAGTTGCAAGGAGCCCCAGTGCAATAATACCGGCACTGGCAGCGAACACTCTCCGGAAAAGCCCTGTCGAACTCTCCAAAAAGAAGAAGACTCCGATGATAACCAGATATCCCGCCAGAGTGCCGATCTGATAGACGGCGTGCTGCAGGCCCAGAGCTTCACCGCCCCGGCCTTCTTTCGCATACTGGAGAGAAAGTGTATTCCGCATGCCAAGCTGAATATGGTCACCAAGAGAATACACAAAAATGCAGATAATCACCAGCACCCGGTTTGCCGGAACAAGTGCCTGTGCAGCCATGCCCACCACCATGATTACAGCGCCGATTCTATATATTTTTTCTGCAGAAAAAGTGTACAGCGCGGCAAGGATAAACACCAGGGCAAGGCCTGGCAGTTCCCGGAAAAACTCCGAAACCCCTTTGTCAAAGCCTGACATGGAAACTGCTTCTGCCAGGTAATTATCGATAACGCCCTTATAGAGACCATAGGACAGTGCAAAAGTAAGAATGGATCCGAAAAAAGCCCGGAATCCGGATTCTTCCCGGAACACTTCGCTGAACCGCTTCATAGATTTCCTCCGTACAGCACAGCTCCATTCTCCGAAACCGCTGCTGATTTTCACAACGGGATTTTTTAGTATGGTATTCTTTTGTGACGATCTTGTCAAGGGCTTTCCGTGAGAATTTTCTTGACAAATACTCACAGTTGTGTTATTATATTCTCACAAAGGAGAGTGAAACGAAATGGCAAAAAACCGAATCAAAGAACTCAGAAAAGAAAAAGGCCTCACACAGGTTGAACTGGCCAAAGCACTCAATGTTTCCAAGGGCGCCATTGCCATGTGGGAAACCGGCAAAAGAACACCGACGTTTGAATATCTCCGTCCAATGAGCATGCTGTTCAACAGGGATCCGGATTATATCCTCTGCTATACTGATGATGCATCTCCCGTCTCATGGGTAAAACGAAACCAGACAACTGAGGAAACATCGGAACAAGTGCTCTGGTTTATGAGGGAAGATCTGGAAGGAAATATCGAGAGGTACTCTGCATTGGATGAATATGGCCGAAAGGTGGTAAATTATATCCTTTCCTGTGAATACAACCGCTGTGAAGAGCAGGGTACGCTTTTTGACCTCAGCAACCTCACGTTTTCGGTTGATATCAAGGTGAATACTGCTGAGGAAGAGGCCGGGGAAGACTTGCCTGACGAACCTGATGCGGCTTCAGCTTTGGATGACCCTGCCGAAGAATAACCGGCAATAGGAGCTGCAGTATGGAATACAGAAAAGAACACGATTCCATGGGTGTGGTTCAGGTTCCCGCGGACAGATACTGGGGCGCGCAGACGCAGAGAAGCCGGGAGAATTTCCCCATCGGTGTGGGCATTGAGACCATGCCGGAAGAGATCATCCTCGCGTTCGGCATTCTGAAGCAGGCGGCTGCCCGGGCCAACCATATTCTGCGACCGGAAAAAATGACCGCGGAGAAGCTCGCGGTGATTGAAAAGGCCGCCTCTGAAGTGGCTTCCGGTGCTCTGCGTGAACACTTCCCTCTCGTGGTGTGGCAGACAGGCTCCGGCACACAGTCCAACATGAACGCGAATGAGGTTATTTCCAACCGGGCCAATGAGCTTGCCGGGAGAAAGCTCTGTCATCCCAATGACGATGTGAATATGAGCCAGTCGTCCAACGATACTTTTCCGACTGCCCTGCACATCGCTGCTGTTCTCTCTCTGGAAGGCCGGCTGATTCCCGCGGCAGAAGAGCTGGTGCGCTCACTGAAAGAACTGGAAGAGCTGCACAGGGGAATCATTAAAAGCGGACGCACACACCTGCAGGACGCCGTGCCAATTGCCTTTTCGCAGGAGATCAGCGGCTGGCGCAGCAGTGTGGAGAAGGACATTGAACTTTTACACCTCTCCACCGGCCCGCTGCACGAGCTGGCTCTGGGCGGCACTGCGGTAGGCACCGGGCTGAATGCTCCGGCGGGCTTTGCCGAGCTTGCCGCGGAGAAGATTTCCATGTTGACCGGCAAACCCTTTGTGACGGCGGAAAATAAATACCATGCCCTCACATCGCGGGACGAACTGGTCTTTGCACACGGAGCCGTTAAAGCGCTGGCTGCCGACCTGATGAAAATCGCAAATGATGTACGCTGGCTTGCCAGCGGTCCGCGCTGCGGGCTGGGAGAAATCCGCATCCCGGCCAACGAACCGGGCAGCTCCATCATGCCCGGAAAAGTCAATCCTACCCAGTGTGAACAGGTTACGATGGTTGCCGTTCAGGTCATGGGGAACGATGCCGCTATCGGCATCGCCGCCTCGCAGGGGAATTTTGAGCTGAATGTCTTTCTGCCGGTAATTGCCTATAACTTTCTGCAGTCCGTTCGCCTTCTGGCTGAGTCGATCCGGGCTTTCACCGAAAACTGTGTCCGTGGTATCCGGGCAGACGAAGAAAAAATGCGGCAGAATCTGGACCGTTCTCTCATGACGGTTACTGCTCTTAACCCGATTATCGGGTATGAAAACGCAGCAGAAACTGCGAAGCTTGCTTATACCGACAATATTTCCCTGAGGGACGCCTGCATGAAGCTCGGCTTTCTGACTGCGGAGCAGTTTGACGCTGTCTTCCACCCGGAAGAAATGGTATAGCAAGAGAGAAAATACCTCCGGCTTAGCATAAGAAAAACTTATACTTCATCAGAACAGCTTAGTTTACAAGTTTGGCTGGATTTAGTATCATAATGGTTGAAGTTCCTTGAAAAAAGGAAAAAACATTTTATTTTTTAATGGAGGATAAAACATGAAAAGACTTCTCGCAATTGTCTTATGCGCACTTCTTGTGCTGGGCTGCTCTTCCGTAGCCTTTGCCGATCAGGTCTTTACCGTACATCACATCGGCTCCATGGTGCACCCGTACCAGAAGGGCGCAGAAAAATTCCAGGAACTCCTTGAAGAGTATTCCAACGGCGAAATGAGCCTGGATATCTTCGGTGCAAACCAGCTCGCAGCAGGTGCCAAGGCTGTCGAAGGCGTCCAGCTCGGCACCATCGATATCTTCATTGAGAACCCGATGAGCGTTTCCAACGTTGTTCCCAGTTTTGATGCTCTGAATATGCCTTATCTGTTTGATTCTGCAGAGCAGGCCTTTGCCATGATGGACAGTGAATACTGCAAAGTCTTTGCGGAAGACTGTGAAGCTCACGGCATCAAGCTCCTGGGCTACTGGTACAACGGCTGGAGAAACGTCTCCAACTCCAAGCGTCCCATTGAAAAGGTTGAGGATCTCGAAGGCCTCACCATTCGTATCGCTGAAAGCCAGGTCTTTGCAGACATGATGGCTGCCCTCGGCATGAATGCTGTTCCTCTCGCCAACTCCGAAGTCTTCACCGCTCTCCAGATGGGCACTGTTGACGCACAGGAGAACCCGCAGAACAACTACATCAACAACAAGTACTATGAAGTAAACCGTTACTTCTCCATGACCCGCCATGTCTTCTCCGTTGAGCCCGTCGGCATGAACCTCGAGCTGTGGAACAGCCTCACGCCGGAAGAGCAGGAGACCCTCCAGAAGGCATTTGATGATGCAACCGTCTATGCCCGTGAACTTGCTGAGACCACCGAAACCAATCAGCTCCAGGAGTTCCTCGACAAAGGCGCAGACATTGTTGTCACCTACATCGATGATCTGACCCCGTTCCAGCAGAAGGTTGCTCCCGTTTACGACAAGTATCGTGACGGTGAACTTGGCGTATACATTCAGGCTCTCGAAGCTGCAAAGGCAGCCGTTTCCCAGTAATTATCCCGCGGAATTCCTCTGGGGCCGGGCATAGGTCCGGCCCCGTTTTTTTACCAGTATTTGGGAGGACAGATTTCGACTATGAAAGCAGCAGAAAAATTTTTTGCTTTTCTTGACAAAATTGCCTACTGGCTGGCAGCAATCTGCATCGGCGGTATGCTGACTTGCGTTACCATTCAGGTTATCGCCCGCCATACATCCCTCTCTGTCAACTGGACGACGGAGCTCAGCCAGTACTTTTTCCTCTGGTCCACCACCTTTGCAAGCTACATTGCTGCCCGCAGGAGAAAACTGATCGGCGTAGAGCTGATCCAGAAACAGATGCCTCTGAATGTCCGCCGCGTGATGAAGTTTATCAGCTGGGCAGCCGCAGCTTTCTTTTATGGGCTCGTGATTTATTACTGCTTCGGCCAGCTCCCGACGCTGATGATTCAGCTCACCCCCATGCTGAAGTGGTCTATGGGTATGATCTATATTATCATGATGGTCGGCCTGGGAATGCTGACAATCTACTGCGCATTCCTGGCTATCCAGGGCCTCCTGGAAGACGATACCAAGAAAGCGGTAGTTGAAAAGACTGCCGAGCAGATAGCTGAGGAGTTGGAGTAATATGGTAGGTTGGTTAGGTGGATCCTTTTTCGTGCTCCTGCTGATCGGAGCCCCGATCGCGGCAAGCCTCGGCCTTGCCTCGGTTATTACCATTGTGGCCACCCATATGAGGGTCAAGCTTGTCGTTGTGGCACAGACGATGTTTGCCGGCATGACATCCTATCAGTTGATGGCAATCCCGCTCTTTATCCTGTGCGGCAACCTGATGACAGACGGTGGCTTGAGCAAGAATCTGGTTGATTTCATCAACCTGTTCTTCCGCCGTGTCAAAGGCGGTCTTGCCTATGTTACCATCGTGGCAAGTGCTTTCTTTGCTGCAATTTCCGGCTCTTCTCCGGCAACCACTGCAGCCATCGGCGGCGTAATGGCACCTGAGATGGAAAAACAGGGCTACAGTGAGGAGTTCTCCCTCGCAACAGCGGCAGCCGCCGGGACGCTCGGCCAGATCATTCCGCCAAGCGTCGGAATGGTATCGTATGCTGTATTGGCTGAGGTCTCTGTCGGCACCCTGTTCTTAACCGGTTTTGGTCCGGGCATTGTGATGGCACTTTGCATGATGGTCTATGCTTTTTTCTATGTAAAGAAGAACCCGATTGCCGTCAGCACCACAAAGCCTACCTTCAAGGAAGCCATGCAAATCACTGTGAAGAGCCTCTTTGCGCTTGTAATGCCCCTGATTATTCTCGGCGGCATCTACTCCGGCCTCTTTACCCCGACAGAAAGCGGAGCCATTGCTTCTGTATACGGCCTGATCTGCGGCAAGTTCATTTACAGGACTCTTAAATGGGAGAACATCCCGAAAATATTTGTGAATACCGCCGTCGGTGCCGGCACCATTATGCTGGTGCTCGGCAGCGTGCAGACCTTCAGCGTTGTGCTCACCCGCGGCCATATCCCACAGATTATTGCGGATGCACTTCTTGGCGTAACAACCAACAAGTATGTCATTCTCCTTATGTTCAACATCATCCTGCTGATTGCCGGCATGTTCCTCAATGCGGTGTCTGCTATTGCACTTTTCACGCCGATTCTGTTGCCGGTGATGACCTCTGTCGGCATCAACCCCTACATGATCGGTATTATCATGATCGTGAACCTCGGCGTCGGTATGATTACCCCGCCGGTCGGCAACTGCCTCTATGTTGCCTGCGGCATGAGCAAGAAGCTCTCGTTTGAGCAGGTGTCAAAAGCCTGTGTGCCGTATATCATAGCACTCACCATTGCACTGCTGCTCATCACCTATGTTGAGCCGATTTCCATGGGCCTGATCTGGCTCACCGGTGCAAAAGGAATCTGATAACGGAAAAACCGGCAACAAGCTCTTTGCTGCCGGTTTCCTTCTCTGTGAGGAAATGCCTATGACAATTGTTCAAATGCACTATTTCAATACAGCCTGCCAGTATAGCAATCTGACCAAAGCCGCCGAGAAGCTCCATATCTCCCAGCCCGCACTTTCTTCCGTTATCAAACAGATCGAAGCAGAGTGCGGCGTACAGCTCTTCCGGCATCGGGCAAATTCCATTTCCATCACCGATGAAGGCATCGTTCTTCAACAGGAGATCCAGCCGATTCTTGATCGCTATCAGCATTTGGAAAGGTTGCTGGCAAGCGGAAAGCTGGATCGCAATTATGTGCAGATCGGCCTTTCTCCTTTTCGCGGGAATGCTGTCTTGCCGGATATTGCAGCCAGGTTTCAGCAGAACTATCCCGGCCAGCAGCTGATCATCACGGAAGGCGGAACTCCGTATCTGTATGAGAATCTGGATCTGAACAAATTCGATCTGATTATCACCCCAAGAAAGCCCGGGTTCAGTGACGAGGACTGGGCGCAGTCCCCGCTCTACGGCCACATCCGTCTGAAAGAGCTCTATATGGTGTTGGCTGTCAACATTGAAAACCCATTGGCTGAAAAAGATACCGTCACCTGGCAGGATATCGTGCAGGAGCCTCTGATTCTGCTTGACAACACCTACAGCCAGAAAAATGTCATTTCTCAGCTTTTGGCGCAGGCCGGTTACCAGCTTCCGAACAATATCTGTTATGCCAATCAGGTTCACACGATCATTCGTTTCATTGAGAAAAACGCCGCTTCAGGCTTTCTTCCCATGGACATTGCAGAAGAGAATCCGAAAATGAAAGGGCTGCTTTTCCCCAATTCCGATCCTCACGCAATCTATCTTGTATGGAGGAAAGACAGGCATCTGTTCCATGCGGCAAAGCATTTCGTTGAAACGGCAAGAGAACTGTACAGCAACGAAACATCCGGCAACTGAAAAGCTGCCGGATGTTTTTTCTGCCTACAGCAGATGTTTGTGGCTTTCGTAGAATTCGTTGTAATCTTTCAGCATGTACTTCAGCAGGGACGGTTGATCCAGCCCGTACGGGCATTTGCTCACACAGATCCGGCAGTTGATACAGTCATTGATTTTCTGCATCTTGGCATACCATTCGTCTGTCATATACTGCTGCCACGGGCTGCGGCGGAGCAGCATGTTCATTCTCGCACAGTTGCGGATCTCGATCCCGACCGTACATGGCATGCAGTAACCGCAGCTGCGGCAGAACGTTCCGGCCAGTTCCTGACGGTCTTTCCGGATCACCTCGGCGAGTTCCTCATCCATACTCGGATCCTCTTTTGCTACGGCGAGCCACTCTTCCAGCTCCTCCGGCTTCTGAATGCCCCAGATCGGCACAACATTGTCATACTGCTTCATAAACGCATGGCAGGCTCTGGCGTTGGTCAGCATTCCTCCCGCGAGCCCTTTCATGGCGATAAAGCCCATTCCGGCTTTTTTGCACTTTTCCGGCAATCCGCTGTCCCGTTCGTCGGAAATATAGCTGAACGGGAACTGGCAGGTTTCAAAGTTGCCGGAAGCGATGCACTGTTCTGCCACGTCTACACGATGGCTGGTAAACCCGATATGGTTTATCCATCCACGGCGTTTTGCCTCGAGTGCACCGGCATATGCTCCGTCCGGATCGTTGATATCCGGCATTTCCGCAACCTGATGGAACTGAAACAGGTCAATATAGTCTGTCTTCATCATCTTCAGGCTGTTTTCAATGTGTGCCAGCACACCGGCTTTGTTCTGTGCATGGGATTTTGTGGAAATCACGATGTTATCGCGGACGTCAGACAGCGCTAGGCCGATTTTCTTTTCACTGTCGGTATAGGCATTCGCCGTGTCAAAATAGCGGATGCCGCCCTCATATGCCGCCTGCAGCAGCTCAACGGCGTCTTCCACAGTGCACCGCTGCAGCGGCAGGCAGCCCATAGCAGGTTTGGTAACCGTTAGCCCGGTATTCCCGAGCGGAAGCGTTTTAAGGTCTGTTTTCTTTTCTTTATTACTCATCTCATCTTCTCCCTGTTTTCTCTTTTGCTGTTATTTGTCTCTTCTTTGTCAGTATACAGGACAATTAATAAAACTGCAAGATAGTTTCTATGCTTTAAATATAGAATTGGAACCGTTTTCTTAAACGTGCGATATAGAACCCGGAGAACGGACCGGTCAAGAAAGCAGAGATCACCGTTCCCGGTCCGATCCCGCGGCTCAGCTGTCCGGCAAAACATAGCGATACCGTAATACTTAAAACAAGGCATCCGACATCAAAAGCCAGTTTAACACGGCGAAAAGGCTTTTCCCATTCTTCTGCCAGTTCCCGCACGAAAAGATTCATCGGTGCAACCGGCAATTTACATTCCGCCATCAGTGCAATGCCGAGAGTCATGATAAGGAACCCTGCAATATAGCAAATGATACGCACGGTAATCGTCTCCGGAAGCCTTGCACAAACTGCATTGGCGCCATCAAGAATGATACTGGATACTGCAGCTACGGCGAAGGATAGCAGATAGCGAAGTTTCACTTTCCGTAAAATCAATATGAGCAGAAGGATTAGAACGATCTGGAAAACAGCGTTCCAGGTACCCATAGTAAAGCGTTTTGTTGCCTCAAATAACGCAAGGGAAACGGAATAAAACGGTGTAAGCCCGAAGGAGCCGTGTTTCATCAGCACAGCCCCGACAGCTCCGATCGGAACGGCAACGGCAAGTGCTGCTGCCCCGTGAATTTTCCTGATGCCCGTTTTCCTCACCTTCTTTCATGATTTCTCATCATGATAAATGGATCCCCAGCAGCCTTTCAGCATTTCCCCACAGGATCATATTTTTCTCTTCTTCTGATATCTCCAGCGCTTCAATATCGGACAAAGTACGGCGTACATATCCGAACCCGTCTTCCGGGTCAAAGGGCATATCACTTGCAAAGAGCATGTGTTCTTTGCCAAAAAAGCCCAGTCCGCAGGCAATTGCATCTTTGCTGCCAAACGTTGCGCAGTCCGCGTAGAATTTTCGGAATTCCTGTCCCTGATCCAGTGTTTTAACGGGGCTTTCCGTCAGGTCTTCCCGGCCGGGAGCAGTTCTTGAACCATAGAGTTTCAGCCCGTTGTCAAGTCTTCCCCCTTCCATTGGCAGCATCCCCCCTGCATGATGCAGGACGACCTGAAGATCCGGACAACGTTGAAAGAGGCCGGAGTAAACCAGGCGGGCGGCTGCCATTGTTGTTTCGACAGGCCACATCATCGTCCACCACAATTCGTACCGCTCTTCTTTTTCAACAGTGTAATAATACGGCTGCTTCATCGTCCTTGCCGGATGAATCCACAGCAATGCTTTCAGAGAATTCAGGGTTTCATAAAGCTGATAAAAATCCTCTCCGTCTATCGGGCGTCCGTTCTGATTGGTAAATACCTGCACACCGGCAGCGCCAAGATGCTTTACTGCATATTCGGCTTCGTTAGAGGCTTTTTTTAGATCGTCCAATGGAAGTGTGGCAACAAAAGAAGGAAAACAGGACGGATACTTCTCGCACAAATCACTGAAGCATTGGTTTGCAAATCTCGCCAATTCTGCAGAATAGTCAGAGCCGACAAGCTGTTCGACATTCGGGCTTACGATACAGGGGATCTGACAATACCCGTCAAACTCCTTCATTTTTTCCAACCTGTAATGAATGTCGCTCATAGCAGGCATTCTTCTGGCACGGTTCATCATATGGGCATTACCGCCCAGAGCAATAATGCGGTCATAGAATTCCGGCGGCAGATAATGGTTGAACATGTCAATGCTCTTCGGCATACATCCAGGCCTCCCCTCGTCTGTTCTGATAGTTCGTCTCTATTATATCGATTTCCTTGAAAAACACAAGTCCAAACCCGTAAAGGAACAACAGGCTGCTATCGCAGCAGAAGCAGTTTGTTTCGCAAAAAGAAATGCTTCCCCGGACAGTTTAACCGTTCAGGGAAGCATTTTTTAAACTTTTTATGCCTGTGCCGGGTCTTTCGGCTGAGGTTTAAAGATCAGCTTGTCAAGAACAAAGGCTACAACAACAAGGCCAATTCCGACCAGGTCGGTAGTCATACCCGGGATCATCATCATAAGCGCTCCGATGCCAAGCATAATACGGGCAACCATACTCCAGTATTTCAGCAGGTATCCTTCAATTGCTCCTGTCAGGCAGAAAACACCCAGAATAGCTGTTGCTGCTGCAAGCACTACATTCATTCCTGATCCTTCCAGCAAAATAGCCGGATTCAGGAGGAAGATAAATGGTATGATATACGCAACAATGCCCATTCGGAAAGATGTAAATCCGGTCTGATTCGGATTGGATTTTGCAATTGCCGCTGCAGTATATGCGGTGATTGCCACAGGAGGAGTCAGCGCACCGACACATGCGAACATGAAAATAAACATATGCGCAGACAGTGCGGAAGCTCCCATTTCTGTAAGCGGACGGACCAGGCAGGTAGCAAGAATGACATATGTCGGGGTAGGAGGCATGCCGCAACCGAGAACTATGGTAATAAGGGCTGTCAGCAAAGCGGCAATATAGATATTGCCGTGGGCAAGATTAACAAGCTGTACGCTCATGCGGGTTGCAAGCCCTGTCAGCTGCAGGATGCCGACGATAATACCGGCAGCCGCGCAGGAGATGGCAATGCTTACAACACTCTTTGTGCCGCTCTCCAATGCTTCAAAGAATTTTTTCACATCGGGACGGGTTTCCTTTGAGAAGAAAGAAAGTACAAAGGTTAAAATCGTTGCCCAAAAAGCCGCTTTCATTGGGCTCCATCCCATCAGGATCACAACAATGATCATCAGGATCGGCAGACCCATCAGTCCGCGCTCTTTCATAACCTGTTTGACGGAAGGCAGTTCGTTGCTCGGAAGACCTACGAGATGCTCCTTGACAGAAATGCTGTCAACAACCAGGAGAGCGGAGAGATAATAGAGAACAGCAGGCAGAATGGCAGCTGCAGCAACAGTAGAATACTTCACATTGAGGAACTCTGCCATCATAAATGCTGCAGCACCCATGATCGGCGGGGTAAACATACCTCCGGTTGAGGCGACCGCTTCCACAGCGCCTGCAACATGCGGCTTGAAGCCCATTCGCTTCATCAGGGGGATCGTAAACGTTCCTGTTGTTACAACGTTTGCTGCCGGAGAACCGGAGATCATACCCATCAGAGCAGAGGAGAGGATAGCAGTTTTTGCCGGGCCGCCGCGGAAACGGCCTGCACCCGCGAAAGCGATATCCACAAACCACTGGCCTGCACCAAACGTTTCAAGAAAGCTGCCGAAGATGACGAAGCATACAATATAGGTCGCCGCAATTCCTGCCGGGACACCGAAAATGCTCTGCGTGGAGACATACATCGTCTCCGCGACGCGTTTCCAGGTATAGCCTCTGTGCGCGAGGAATCCGGGCATGTACGGCCCGAGCAATGCATATACCAGAAATACGACACAGGTAATAACCAGGGGCCAGCCCGTCGTCTTATAGGTGGCGACAAGCAAAACAATAATCATGATTGTGCCCATGATGCTGTCCAGCTGCGGCTTGGCCTTTGTGGAGACCGATCTCGCCGGCCATACGGACATGATATAAACGCAGACTACAATCATCGCGATGGCAAAGACCCAGTCCAATATGCGGGTCGCCACATAGCGCTTGCCTTTGATCTGGAAGGGTTTGGTGAGAAACACCGCAAAGCCTGCAACCAGAACCAGGAGGCAACGCTGCACCATCTCATCCAGGCTGCCGAAACCGGCGGTATAGAGATAGAGGCATGATGTTGCAATGAAGATGATCCTGCACAGCCAAGACCGGACTTTGTCGTCCAGCGTCATGTCCTGAGCAAGGGTGTTCTCCGTATCCATGGCTTACATTGCTCCGACTTCTTTGAAGTAGCGCTCTGCACCGGGATGCATCGGGATGGAAACACGGGTAGCAGTTTCAAGGGAAAGCCCGCTTGCTGCTTTGTGGGAGGACTTGATGATGTCGAGATTTTCAAAGATTGCCTTTGTCATCTCATAGACGAGATCTTCATCCAGATCGGCACGGACAGCAACCATGTTGGAAACATACATGGTGTTTGCTTCTTCCTTCATGTTATCATATACGGTAGTGGCAATCGTGCCATAGCCGAAGTAGCCATATTCGTCGCAGAGCTCTTTAGCGATATCTTCATCCACGGAGAGGAGACGATAACCCTTGCCGCCGGCAGCGAGCTGCTGAATGGCAGATGCGGGAATAGCAGTCTGAATGTAAACGGCATCGACATTGCCGTCCTCAAGCTGGGAGATACCATCGTCGTATGCAACATAAGTGGTTTTGACATCTTCGGTGGTGAAGCCGTACTTGCCCCAAACGAGGTCAGCAAGGATAATTGCTGCATTGCCGGCAGGGCCCATGCACACCTTCTTGCCCTTCAGATCAGCCATGGACTGAATGGGGGAATTATCCAAAACAACAACCTGGAAATATCCCTTGGAGAGCCCGCCAAACATTGCGTTGATATTTTCATAGGCATTGTCAACATAGTCGCCGGTGCCGTTGAAAGCGTCCATCATATTGTTGCCCTGGGCAATACCGAGATCGCAGTCGCCGTCGTTAATAAGCCTCAGGTTGTCCAGAGAACCGCCGGTAACTTCTGCCGTTGCCTGGGTGCCGAGCTTGCTGGTGAGCACTTCAGCGATCGCCACACCGATGGGGTAGTAGGCGCCGCCCGTGGAACCTGTGCCGACCGTCATGAACTTGGGGACAGCTGCAAATGCGGTGGAAGCGCATGCCAATACAAGGCAAATTGCCAAAAGCAGAGAAAGCATTTTTTTCATGGTTTTGTCTCCTTATAAAATAGTATTATCAGCTTTGTTGTTGCTTTCATTATTTGTTCCAAATTCCGGCTTGTTCCAGTTTTTGAAACATCATTATTTTTAAAAAACGGGACACTGCGCTTTGGCAGCGCCCCGTTTGTAAAAGGTATACCGGAGAATAACTTGTATATGAATGCTTATTACTTTACGAACTGGGCCATATCGACTTCAGGCAGCTTGCTGCGCTCGAGGCCGAGTGCGATCCAATCCTTCTCTTCCTGGTTGAGAGGCAGAACCGGGCGACGCATGAGTCCGCTCTTGAAGATCTTGCGCTGTACC
>JAFQZI010000125.1 GCA_017406005.1 Oscillospiraceae bacterium
TATTGGATTAAAGGAAGTGATCCTTTTGGAAGTCAAAAAAACACAGACGAAAGCCTTCTCTAATCTGATCGCATCTCTGGTTCTGATAGCTTTTGAGATCTGGGCCTGGCTTCAGACGAACAATATAAAAACTGCCAAAAAGGCAGCTGTCCAGCCTTCCACTTTTCCGCGCATCATGATCATCGGCATGGCGGTGTTTACTGTAGTCCTGCTAATCCAGTCCCTCATCAAACTCGGCACCATGAAAAGCGATGATCCTCTGGCCGAAAAAGCGGAAACAATGAATTTCTTCAAGGACAAAGGCGTGCTGGCTGCGTTATTTGTTATAGTGCTGTGCGTCCTATATGTCTTTTTCTTTAAAAATCTGGGCTATGTTGTTGTAAGTTTTCTGCTGTGCGGGATTATCATGTGGATCATCGGTTTGAGAAGCCCCGTTAAGCTCATTCTGATCTCTTTGCTCGTTCCGCTCGGCATGTGGCTGATCTTCTATAAGATGCTGCAGGTCAATATCCCGATGGGCTGGTTGCAGTTCCTGAAGGATCTCGTCGATAAAATCTGAGAAAGGAGAACAGTATTATGGATTGGAACTTACTGTTTTCCAGTTATTCGAATGTATTTCTGGATCCCACCACGCTCCTGATGACGCTCCTCGGAGCTGCCGGCGGTGTTCTTCTCGGTGCAATCCCGGGGATGACGGCTACAATGGGCGTTGCCCTGCTGATTCCCTTCTCTTTCGGTATGGATCTTATCCCCTCGATCGGCCTGCTGCTCGGAATCTACTGCGGAGGCATGTACGGCGGATCCATTTCTGCTATCCTGATTCACGCACCGGGCACACCTTCCGCTGCTGCCACTTTATTGGATGGTTATCCCATGGCACAAAAGGGTGAAGCGGGAAAAGCATTGTCTGTTGCCATGTTTTCCTCCTTCTGCGGCGGTGTGATCGGTGCACTTATCATGACATTCCTTTCTCCTCTGGTAGCAAAGGTTGCCATGAAGTTCACCTCGGCAGAAATGCTGATGCTGGCCGTCTTCGGGCTTTCGGTTATTATTTCTATTTCCGGCAAGTCTATCGCCAAGGGACTGATCAGCGCTTTCTTCGGCATGCTGCTATGTACCATTGGTATCGATCCGACGTATTCCAAACAGCGTTTTACTTTCGGTATCACGAGCCTCAAGGGCGGACTGAGCTTTATCCCTGTACTGATCGGACTATTCGCTGTAGCCGAAGTCATTGCTGGTGTGGAGCGTATCCTCTCCGGGCGTGAAAGCGCACAGGCGAAATCTACGGAAAAAATCACCCGTGTACTGCCGGATGGCAAAACAATTGCGCAGACGGCTCCCAATATCGTTACCGGTGGTATCATTGGCACCTTTATCGGAGCCATTCCCGGAGCCGGCGGTGATATTGCGGTTTTCGTTTCCTACGCTTTCAACAAGGGGCTCAGCAAACATCCTGAAAAGTGGGGTACCGGCATTCCGAACGGTGTGGCTGCTACGGAATCAGCCAATAACGGCTGCTCCGGCGGTGCAATGATCCCGCTGCTCTCTCTCGGTGTTCCGGGTGACTCGGTAACAGCTATTCTTCTCGGTGCCTTTATCATGAAAGGTATCCAACCCGGACCGATGATGTACGTCTCCGAACTGCCGACAGTTTATAAGGTGTTCGCAGCATTGATGCTGGCTAACCTCGCCATGCTGCTGGTTGGCTGTGCGGGCGTGCGTGTCTTTGCAAAAATCGTTTCCCTTGAAAAGCGCATGCTCTACCCGATTATTCTGGTAGTATCGCTTCTTGGTGCATTTTCTATCAACAAAAACGTATTTGATATCGGCGTCTGCGTTTTCTTCGGTGTTGTCGGCTGGCTCATGAACAAGTATGAGTTTCCGCTCTCCCCGATTCTCCTCGCACTCATTCTCGGACCGATGTGTGAGCAGAACTTCGTCCGCTTCATGGATCTCAACGGCGGAAACTTCGGTGCCATTCTCAATTACCCGATCGCTATTGGTTTCTTTGTGGTTGCCGTCGGTGTTGTCATTTTCTCCCTGATCAATCAGAGAAAGATCAACAAACGAGAGGCTGCCAATAAAGCAGCCGGAATGGAATAACACCACAGAAATCCCTGCAGCGGGCAGATCGAAATCTCTACAAAACAGCAGTGAGGTACAACCCTTATGACCAGCGGATTTAACTTCTGGGACGGCGAAATATGGTCTTTCGTCGTTACTCTGTCATTGCTTTTCGGCGGAATGCTTCTTGCCAATTTTCTTCGCAGGAAAATCCGTTTTCTGCGGAAATCATTGCTTCCGAGTGCAGTTCTCGGCGGATTCCTTGTTCTGATTTTTGATTCCGTCTTCAAAAAAATCGTCGGGCATTCCATGTTTGACCTTTCAACGCTCGAAGCTTTAACGTATCATGGCCTTGGCCTTGGCTTTATCGCCCTCGCCTGGAGGCATCTTGACGGAGTAAAAGGGAAAAAAGCCAGAAAAGATGTCTTCAATACCAGCACTGTCACTGTCGGCGGATATCTGTTCCAGGGAGTTGTCGGGCTGTTGATCACGCTGTGTCTCTCCTATACCATCGGTGCATTTGCAGCAGGCGGCCTTCTGCTGCCGATGGGGTACGGACAGGGGCCAGGCCAGGCCTTTAACTGGGGCACCAACTACCAAAGTCTCTATGGCTTTACCCACGGTGCAAGCTTTGGTCTCACTGTTGCGGCAATGGGTTTCGTCTCTGCCTGTGTCGGCGGTGTTTATTATTTAAACAAATTGCGCCGCGCAGGGGACAAACGTGCTATGA
>JAFQZI010000126.1 GCA_017406005.1 Oscillospiraceae bacterium
AGATGGTGGACTGGCTGCTTGCCTGATCGTTCACCAAACATAAGAGAGTAACAACAAAGGAGGCTGGACAAATTGGTTCAGCCTCCTTTTCAAAAGGAAGGGCGGGAAATGAAAAAACAATTATCCATCAGAACCATGACATCCGTAGCGGTACTATCGGCAGTCGCATTTGTACTGGCCTTCTTTGAATTTCCTGTTCCGCTTTCACCATCTTTTGCGAGAATGGATCTTTCAGATTTCCCGGCACTGATTGGTGCATTTGCTTTTGGACCGATAGCTGGAATCCTGATAGAACTCGTAAAAAACCTGCTGGGACTGTTCTCCACAGCTACAAGCGGAGTTGGAGAGCTTGCCAATTTCCTGATGGGAGCATCTTTTGTCGCCACAGCCGGACTGATTTATAAGCTGCATAAGACAAAAAAGATGGCATTGATCGGCGGGATTATCGGAAGTGTCGTAATGGGTATTGTGGCAGCTCTTGCTAACTACTTCATTCTGCTCCCTCTTTTTGAGCAGTTTATGCCGTTGGATCAGGTGATTGCATCCTTCGGAGCTTTCATTCCGTTTATCAAAACAAAGCTGGATGTTGTTCTGTACAACGCATTCCCGTTCAACTTATTAAAAGGCCTTGTAATAACCGGATTCACAATGCTTGTATATAAAAGAATCAGACCGCTGCTGAAAGGAAAGGAATAACGATGTCGAACACAGAAACCTATTTTCGCTATCTTGTAAATGAAATCCACACGACCATCGTGGCGTCGGTGGACGATGAAGGGCTTCCTGTCACGGCAGCAATTGACATGATGGACTGCGATGAGAACAGCCTATATTTCCTGACCGCAAAAGGAAAAGGCTTCTATGACCGATTGATCAAGCGTGGATTTCTTGCCTTTACAGCACTCAAGGGAGAAGACACCATGTCAAGTGTAGCCATTTCCGTCAGAGGAAAAGTGCGCGAACTTGGTTATGGAAAGATCCCGGAGCTGTTCGAGAAAAATCCCTACATGCACCAAATCTATCCGACCGATGAGTCCATGCAGGCGCTGACTGCTTTTCAAATCTATGAAGGTACCGGCGAATGGTTTGACCTGTCAAAAAAACCGATCGAGCGTGCCTCATTTTCCTTTGGCGGTGCAGAGAAGAAGACAGAGGGATACTACATCACAGACGCATGTATCGGTTGCGGAAGCTGCACAGATGTCTGCCCGCAGAACTGTATACTTGCAGATAGCATCCCGCATGTGATCCGGCAGGATCACTGCCTGCACTGCGGAAACTGCGCATCCGTATGTCCGGCAAGTGCAGTGGAAAGAAGGTAACGGCATGAATGAGAAAATGACACAGAATGGGCGGTTGGATTATCTTGTTGAAGAATTCAAAGCAGATTCTGTTCAGTATAAAGATTTGCAGACACCAAACGATACCGAAGGGAAGCGTCGTATCCTGCGGTCACTTATGAACATCCGAATGCCTCGAAAGATGGGTGAGGCGATTCTTGCTGTGCAGGACGAGTATCTGCAAGAGCGCGTCCGTGAAAACGGAATTGTAGAGCTTGCCGCTATTCCTGTAATCCGGGACAGAATGTCCATCTGGCAGGGTGACATTACAAGGCTGGCTGTAGATGCCATTGTGAATGCTGCCAACTCGCAGATGTTGGGTTGCTTTGTTCCGATGCACACCTGTATTGACAACTGCATCCATACCTTTGCCGGAATCCAGCTTCGAGAGGAATGCAATCGGCAGATGAACGCGCTCCGCATCCGGTATGGCAGCGATTATGAGCAGCCAACGGCGGTCCCTATGCTGACGGAGGCCTATAACTTACCGGCGAAAAAGGTGATTCATATCGTCGGGCCGATCGTGCAGGGCAGACTGAATGTCTCTCTGGAAAATGATCTGGCAGCCTGCTACCGGAATACTCTTGATATGTGTCTGGAAAACGGATTGAAATCAGTGGCTTTCTGTTGCATCTCTACTGGTGTTTTTCATTTCCCCAACCAGAGGGCAGCAGAGATTGCCGTGCAGACTGTGATAGACTGGCTGGACGAACATCCGGGGGCAATGGAAAGAGTGATCTTCAATGTTTTCAAAGATGAGGACAAAGCATACTATGAACAGCTATTACAATAATGGTTATCAGGAAACCATACAGAAGGGATTGGCCGCTGTCCGCTCCTTCCGCTTAGGCCTTTCTGCCGGTACCGGCAGCATGGATGAGCAGATTAAACGGCTGAAGAAGGAAATCGAGAGCGCGGACGCCATAGTGATTGGAGCGGGTGCCGGACTGTCCACAGCGGCAGGGCTGACATATTCCGGAGAGCGTTTTGAGAAATACTTCGGAGACTTTGCTGACCGGTTTGGGATTCAGGACATGTATTCCGGCGGCTTCTATCCGTTCCCGGATGAAGAAACACGCTGGGCATGGTGGGCAAGGCATATCTACTATAACCGCTATGTCAATCCGCCTAAGAATGTTTATGGAAAGCTGCTCTCGCTTGTGGACTGTAAGGATTACTTCGTCATCACGACCAATGTGGATCATCAATTCCAGAGAGCCGGTTTTGATAAGAAACGCTTATTCTACACGCAGGGAGACTATGGACTCTTCCAAAGTGTGAATCCGGCGAACCAGAAGACCTATGACAACAAGGAATGGGTGATGCAGGCAATGGAGGCGCAGGGCTTCGAAAAGGATTCAGATGGTGTATACCAAATTCCTCAGAGCGGTATTTCTATGCGGATACCGACAGCACTTATTCCCAAGTGCCTGGATGAGGGATCAGATGTTACGATGAATCTTCGGGCCGACGATTCCTTTGTAGAAGATGAAGGCTGGCATAAAGCATCAGCCGCTTATGCCGATTTTATCCATAGGCATGAAAACCTGCGCACGCTCTATTTAGAGATCGGCGTCGGAGCCAATACCCCTGTAATCATAAAATATCCCTTCTGGGCGATGACAGCAACAAATCCGAAAGCAGTTTATGCTTGTCTTAACTATAACGAGTCTTTCTGCCCAAAGCAGATAGAGGGCCAGTCCATTTGCATTGATGGTGATGCGTGGGAATTGCTATACAGTGTCGTCAAAAAAAATAATCTGTGATAAATTATTAAAAATTTTTATTTCAAGAGTGGGAATTTTTTATGAAATCTGAACATCATAGACATGACATATCTGATAGAGCATGGGAGTTATTGAAAAATAATTTACCTGGACAAAAGGGAAAGCGTGGAGGACAGGCTCGTGATAACAGACAGTTTATTAATGCTGTCATTTGGATTTTACGCACTGGTGCTCCATGGCGGGATTTGCCTCCGGATTACGGGGACTGGAAAAATACTCA
>JAFQZI010000127.1 GCA_017406005.1 Oscillospiraceae bacterium
ACCTCGACAGGGCATTCACGCCTGCCATGCTGGAGGGTACGATCAACAACGCAGCAACAGGCTACCGGACGCACCCCTCTGTGGTGAGCGGCCCGTACACCCTCACGAGCTTTGACGGTGTGACGGCGGAGTTTGAGCGCAACCCGTATTTCCACGGTACTGCCTACGGCGAGCTGCCGCTGCTGGAGACGCTGACCTATACCGTTGCTGAAAACGGCACAATGATAGAGAAGCTGGAGGGCGGTTCGTTTGACCTTCTGAACAAGGTGACGAACGCGGATGCCATCACCAAGGGCATGGCCCTGATTTCCGACGAGAAGGCCGGCATGGACAACTACCCGAGAAGCGGGCTGAGCTACCTGGTGTTTGCGTGCGAGAAGCCGACGGTGTCTTCGGTGAAGGTTCGCCAGGCGATCGCATACTGCATGGACAGGGATGCGGTAGTTTCTGACTACACCGGCAACTTCGGCATCCGGGTGGACGGCTACTACGGCGTGGGCCAGTGGATGTACGGCATCGTGAACGGCACGACGGCCGTGCCGGTGGATCCTCCCGAGGACCCGAACGACTTGGAGGCCCAGGAGGCCTATGAGAAGGAACTGGAAGCCTGGGAAGAGCTGAGCCTGGATGAGCTGAATGACTATGCACTTGATACGGATCAGGCGAACATGCTCCTGCTGCAGGACGGCTGGACAAAGAATGCCGACGGCATCCAGGAAAAGTGGATCAACGGCGAAAAGGTCACTCTGGAGCTGACGATGCTGTATCCCGCCGGCAACCGGATCAACGAGCTTCTGGCGGAGCACCTGGTGCCGAACCTGGAGCAGGTAGGCATTAAGCTCACGATGAAGCCGGTATCGATGGCGGAACTGTCCGAAGCGGCATATGCCGTGGGCGAGAGGGATGCGGATATCATCTTCCAGGCATCGAACTTCGATGTGATCTTCGATCCCGCTGTGAACTTTGAAGTGACGGGCGGCGAACCCGGCGAGAGGAACTTCTCCGCCCAGACGGATGCGGAGCTGTACCGGCGCGCGTTGGTAATGCGCGAGACGGAGCCGGGAGATGTGCTGGCATATATGCAGAAGTGGGTATCCTTCGAGGAGCGCATCAATGACCAGGTTCCGCTTCTCCCGATCTACTCGAACGTATACTTTGACTTCTATACGGATCTGCTGCATGACTATGAGATCTCGCAGAGCAGCACGTGCAGCGAAGCGCTGATGGGAGCTGCGAAGGCGGAGATCCCGGAGATCCCGGTAGAGGAAACCGCCGAAGACGGCGAAGAGATGGAAATCGTAGGATAATGCAAATACTGAAAAACAGCACCGGCAGCCGAAAGGCTGCCGGATTTCTTTTTACACTTGATTATTTGATATGTCCTGTTATAATAAAAGTAGGGAATTCCTACTTTTTTGTGGAGGTAATGAAAATGACAGGTACAACATTTGTAAATGACGCGCGAGTAATGGCAAAGGGTCAGGTCACGATCCCAAAAAATGTTCGGGCTGCGTTGGGAGTTTCCACTGGGGACAGGGTAACTTTTATTGTAGATGGAAACAATGTCAGAGTAATCAATTCCGCTGCTTATGCTTTGATGCGGTTCCAGGAGCAGATGCAGGGAGAGGCGGAAAAAGCAGGGATAACCTCCGAAGAACAAATAGATGAGTGGATTACGCAATCACGGAGAGAGGCTAATCTGAATGAAGGTCATGATTGACACAAATATCTTCATATCGGCTGCCCTTTTTCCAAATGGTCGTGCCGCGCAGGCGTTCTTTAAAGCTTTGTATCCTCCCTATCAGCCGCTGGTGTGTGAATACGTGTTGGATGAACTGCACAGAAAATTTCGAGAGAAATTTCCTGAAAAGGTAGTGTAGATGGAAGCGTTCCTTTATACAGCTTTACCGTCTTTTGTTGTTGTCAAAACACCGGAGGAATATGAAGACACAGAAAGGCTGATCAGAGACCCGAAAGACAGACCCATCCTGCGTGCAGCCCTGCGTGCCGGTGCAGATTTGTTCTTAACGGGAGATAAGGATTTTCTGGGAATCCGGCGTGTATGACCCGCGAATTATCAGCGTAACAGATTTTCTGGAAAATAAGTGAGCAAAAACAGCACCGGCAGCCGAATGGCTGCCGGTTGCACGTTAACGGGCAGGATACGGCAGGCGGGTCCTCCTTTATTGAAAACCCGTTGGGTTTCCAACACGGCATCCTCCCGCTCTGCCTGCTTATCCGTAAACTTTCAGGTTTTTGCCGGGCTGCCGCCCGGATGTATGGTATTACAAAAAGAAACTGTGTGGATAACAGGACAGGAGATTAAAGACTGCGGGAAACCATCTGTGGGTCATTGATGGCATTGTCGAGCAGCCGACTGAGAAATCCGGTATATCCTTTTCCTGTGGCCTTTGCTTTTTCCAGAGTATCCGGGGAGATACGAAGAGCAACAACAGGCTTTACAGTTTTGGAACGTCGAGCTTTTGCCAGAGCAGCCATCTCGGCATACTGCTCATAAGTCAGTTCAGGTGCGTCATCATCTGGGGTTACGGGCAAGGATGCAGCAGCCTCAATTTCGCGGATTTGCGCTTCTGTCGGCTGCTGGCCTGCATATATTACTGTACGTATAATTTTTTCATTCTCCATAGTAGATTTTCCTTTCTGTGGCAGTTGCCATTCGTGCGGATATAATTCGTGACGCATCTTGTCTCATAGTGTAAACAACATATAGAATCCCCTGAACGCATCCGAGAACCACAAAGCGATCTTCATCATGACTGTGTAGCTTGTCATAGTATTCAATCCGCTCCTCATCGGCGAATACCAATGCAGCAGTTTCAAAGCTGATTCCGTGTTTTCGGATATTGATAAGGTTTTTGTTGTCATCCCACTCGACGAGTGTTTCCTCTATCATAGTTTTCATAGAAAAAGTATAACACAAAGTAATACGCCGTGTCAATGCAGTGTTTTTTCCACCCTACGCCGGCTGAGAAATCCGGAAAAAGCTTCGGGAAGGGTTGCAATAAAAAAGCCGCGCAGTAAGCGCGGCGTAGGGGTGCGTTTTTATTCTTTTCCAGTAAGTTGTTCCTCGCAGAAATTTTTTAAATCGGGAATATCGTTTATTGCGGTAAGCCAAATTGTTTCTCTGTTCATACTTCCATAACTGTGCGCGACGAGATTTCGCATACCTCGAATGGGGTTCCATTGAACATAAGCAGCTGTCTCTTCACGAAATTCCGGAGATAACCCGTTGCTCAATTCCCCAATCTGAAAGATGCTGAACGAAACAGAGCGCTGATAGTCTTTATCAGAATCAAATATTTCAAAGGAATTACCGTAACGGAGTATGGTTTTTTCAATTTCAATGCAATAATCTCTGATATGTTGAATACGTTGCAAGTCAGGCGACAGCATAGAGTACCATCCTTTCGTTGTGAACAGTTTCCCTGAAGTTGATTTCACTTGGCAGCTGGGGCTTCTGTATAAGAGAGCTGACGGTAATCAGGTCAATAGGTTTTTTCAAAGCATCTTCGAAGTCACAATAAACTGCACCAAGATCAAAAAGAGTGTTTATAGATGTCCCTGAAGTATCAATCAGCAGATCAATGTCACTTTCTTCCGTCGCTGTACCTCGTGCATAGGAGCCGAAAAGATAGACTGCTTTCAAATGATGTTTTTTCGCAACAGGCGTAATTATTTCCCGAAGTTCATCAATTGAATAGATCATGATCTTTTTCCTCCTTTTACATTTTTTAATATTTTATCGTAAAAAAGAAAGAATGGCAAGGCATTTTTGCAAGAGAAACTGTGCGGTCTGTACAGGTATGCCGGGCTGGTGCCCGGATGTATGAAAAGTATTATGAAAAAGTAATAAGGGAAAAACGCAAAAAAAGCTCGGGAAGGGTTGGAATAAAAAAGCCGCGCGGCAGCGCGGCGGAAAAGAAAAGTTAACCATCGTAGTGGCCTTTGCAGGAAGCAATTTCGATTGTGTCTTTAGAAAGCCGATAAACGAGGCGATCAACGTCATTAGTCTTACGGTTATCGTCCCAGGCTTTATCATACCAGATTTTATGCATCAGTCTTCCTCTAGAAGATCGTGCTCAACGCCTTTTCCCTGATTCAGAGCAGAAACAGCATTGCGTAAAAAAGTCATATTTGCTTCACTGTAAAATGGATCAGCATTGATTTCAAACGGAATACGATGTTCACGGACTACTTTGTTGGCAAAGATTGTATAGGCAGTAGAGGGCGACATACCCATTTCTCTGCATACAGCATCCATTTTTACTTTTAAAGACTCATCCATACGAAAATTGACCATTGTCTGTGGCATAGGAACCCTCTCCTTTTCGCTTTTGTAAGACAAAATATAACATAAGATAAAGGAGCCTCGTTAGATGAATAATACAGCAATATTAAGCAGTTTTGACAAATATACAACTTTTTCGTACGGCGGAAAAACGTTGACTTTTCGCACGTGTAACGGGTTGGAAAGATATACTAAAGTGCTTGCGTGGGATAACGGATATCTGGAAGTTATGGCTAAATACAGACATAGCGATAAGGAGATAGAAGAGTATATTGATTTGGATCCCGTTCTGAAAGGCCTTTATATGGATAAAGAAGCATTCCTGAAACCGATAAAGAATGTGAGGATTGAATATGTCTGATCAGGAAGTGATTTTAGTTGCAGAAAATGCCAGATTTATTGTAAGTGGATATGCCTTCTCTAAGCGGGAAGATGGTTTTATTAGTATTCTGAATCTAAGGCATCCTGATTGTGGCATGGTTGTTAATGAAAATAGTGAGATTATAGAAACAAATATGGATCCGATAGAACAGCAGATCGTTTTGGGTCTTTGCAGAAAAAATCTGCAGTTTATGGAGGACTAAGATGCCGAAGTTTTTCCCGTTTAGAATAGCAGATCATTACCTCTATTTTACTGCTGAATGTATAGTTGAGGCTATGCATGTACATGCCAGCGACAAGAAAATGACAGAAGCACATTCTGCAAAATTCTTTGTTGGATAGGACTATGAAACAGACCGGCAGCCGAATGGCTGCCGGTTGTATGTTCAGGATTTCAGATTTTTATTGATACCAGTACCCGGCCTCCTCGCGGAACTGATCGAAAGAGGTCTTTTCCAGGTAGAACATGTGTCCGGAAGGATAGTAGGAGAAGGACAGGTTGTCTCTGCTCTCCTCATTCAGGAAGACATGCGCATAGACCCATTCGGCGGCGTAGAACGGGGTCGCCGAGTCATAGTAGCCGCAGTTGACCCAGACCTTCAGATACGGGTTCCTGGCCATGCATTCGCGGATGATCTCTTCCTGTGAAAAGTAGCCGCCGAGCCAGGCGGTATCCGGGGCGGGGGATGTCCAGCCGTCCGAGACCTCGCCGTTGAACGGCAGATAGGGGCGGTCTGTCTGATAGTTCAGTTCCTCTGTCAGATAGGTGTAGTAGGCATTGCCGAGGATCAGATTGGATTCAACGGATGAAGGATCACTGCCGTCATCGATCAGCAGTCCGGTATACCGTCCGTCCATCCGTCCGATCTTCAGATTTTTCTCCCTCAGCAGCCCGGAGAGGAAATCATCCTCTGCAATGCGGTTGTTTTTCTCGATAACATACTCCTCAGGCAGCCCGAGGTACGAAGAAATCTTCTCTGCCAGCCCGTTCCGCTCGGCGTCCGTCAGGCGGCTGCCCCGGAAAAGGGCGGGCACATACTCCGTGGAGACAAAGTCGCGCACTTCGTCCAGGTATTCCTCCAGTTCCATTGCCTGATAGTGCTCGCCGAGCATTCCGTGATACCAGGCGTCCGCGGCAAAGGTCGGGAAAAACACCGCATAGGGCAGCTCATTGCTTGCGGAAGGAATCGCCTGAGAGAAATCGTTGATCGTCGAGAACAGCATCAGGCCGTTCACGTTCATGGCATAGGTATCCGAGAGGTATTTGCAGATGCCCACCGCGCGGGTCGTACCGTATGACTCCCCCGCGATGTATTTTTCCGAGCCCCAGCGTGTATACCGGTTGACATACTGTCGGATGAAGTCCCCGAAGGAGCGGACGTCGTTGTCGTAACCGATAAAGCTGCCGAGCTCGGCCCCGTCTGCCGGGCGGGAGTATCCGGTGCCGATGGCATCAATGAACACCAGATCCGTAATGTCCAGCAGGGAGTTCCCGTTGTCTGCAAATCTGGGGGGCAGCGACAGGCTGTGCCCGTCCTCGCTCATCTCCGCACGCTTGGGGCCGAGGCAGCCAAACTCCAGATAGTAGCTGCAGCTTCCCGGCCCGCCGTTGAAGGCAAAGGTGATCGGACGCTCCGCAATGTTCTCGACGCCGTCCCTCGTATAGGAACGGAAGAAGAACTCACAGGCTTCTCCGCCGGTCTGCACGGCCATGGTCCCGACCGTGGCCGTATAGGCGATCTCCTCCCCGTGAATGACAGCAGTATGCTGTGTGGTGACGAGGTTGTCCTGCGAAGCCGCGGCCTCCGGTGCCGCCCGGTCAGGAACCTCCTCATCCGCAAAGGCCGCCGCTGGAAGCAGTGTCAGCATCAGCAGGCTAAGCATCAATAAAACAGCTATCCTTTTTTTCATATCCAATCCTTTCTTTAAATCGTTTTGTGTCCTATAAGCAATGATGATTTATCCTTCCGGCTTCAGCCATTCAAGAGAAAAACTGTCTTCATACACATCAAGCTGAACCTCCGCTCCCATGAGAAGCGGATAATTTGTGCCGCCGTGACCGGCAGGAAACCCGAAGGCAACCGGTATCTTTCTCTCTGCCATGAACTGCCTGCTGATCATGTCGGCAACCGACTGAAATCTTCCGCCCCGGGAATTGCCGTTATAGGTTTCGCATTCTTCCGGGTAGTCGATCCATTCGCCGAAAACAATGCCTGCGGCTTTGTCAAGAATCCCCCGGTGGTCAAGGATTGTGAGAAATCGGTGGATGTGCTCATAATCCTCTTCCACTTCTTCCAAAAAGAGAATATACGGTTCTTCGATGGACGTACTGTCATATCCGGTATTCAGCACGGATGTCAGGGTGGCGAGATTTCCGCCGATCAGAATTCCCCGTGCGGACCCCTGCAGATCAAATTCGCTTCCGGCGCAGAGATACGATGGCACTTCCCCTCTCAGAAGCTTTGTCTCCGCTTCCTCGCATTCTTCCGGAAAGTCAGCAAATGCCGAAGACATGGAAGCATGGACAGACGGGATGCCGGCCTTTTTCCAGGCCGAGTGATAAACCGTAATATCGCTGTAGCCAACGATGGGTTTATCCGCCTGCTCAATCAGGGAAAGCGGGAATCGGTCCATCACCTCCGTGGAAGCATAGCCGCCCCGGACACAGAAAACGGCTTTGATCTCCGGATCTTCCAGAGCCCATTTCAAATCTTCCATGCAGTTGTCCAGGGTTCTCTCTTCTACACAGACATATTTCCCCGCTACCGGCAGATAGCCCCATTTTCTGAGGCCTTCGATTGTCGCTTTATATTGCTCCTCGCTGGGCAGTGCGGAGGGAGAGATGACGGCCACAGGATCTCCTTCTTCGAGAAAGCGGAAGGAATCCCTGAAATCCGTATACCCGGTGATCGCGACGGATGTATCTTTTCCTTCTGAAATCAGGGCTGCATCATCGTTTACCGCCGCTGCGGATGTCCGTGGGGAAAGAAAAAACGCAAGGATTACTGCAATCAAAGGGAAGAAGATGCTGTTTCTCAATCTCATTTGTTCCGCCTCCTTTACTTGATCATAGGATCTCCGGATAGATGGCACGGCGAGCCTCGGCTTGCGGCTGTTTTATACTGACAATATATATTAGTCGCATAATGCTGTCAACAGGCTTTTCGCGAAAAGATTTTTCTCGGATAGTTTGAGGAGAAAGCCTTGAAACAGAAAGAATTTTACGGTACAATACAAAAAAGAAAAAAGGAAGAATTCAGAAAGGGGGCGTGTGTATGAGGGATAAGGCCGGGCGGTTCGGGATGATGGTGGCGGTCCTGATCTGCCTGTTTGCATGCATTGCCGTTTCGGCATCTGCTGACAGCGGCACGGCGATCTGGCCGCAGCAGTCTGTGATTACCAATGCCAGCGGCAAGCTTGTGATGGATGCCTCCGGCGCGTCCGACGGATATTTCTTTGCCGCCGTCAGCTACCAGACGAGTCACCGCCTGAAGCTCCGTGTCATCAAAGACGGCACCACCTTTACCTATGACCTGAAGACGGATACCTCTTATGAGCTGTTTCCCCTGCAGCTCGGCACGGGCTATTATGAGATCTATCTCTATGAAAATGTCTCCGGAAAGAAATATTCCCAGGAAGGCGTCGTCGGCCTTTATGTGACGATGGAAAACCCGGAGGCCCCCTTCCTGGTGCCCAGCCAGTATATCAGCTATACCAGGCTTTCCGAGGCCGTTGCCATGGCGGACAGCATCTGTGCCGGCAAAGGGGAAAAAGAAGCCTACGATGCTGTGTGCAAATTTATGTCGACGTCTTTTGTCTATGATTTTATCAAGGCGGTAACGATCAAACCCGGCATGCTTCCGGATATTGACGGATCCTATGCCAAACGCATGGGAGTCTGTCAGGATCTTTCGGCGATTACCTGCTGTATGCTGCGTACCCAGGGCATTCCGGCGCGAATGATCATCGGCTATGCCGACAAGCAGTATCACGCGTGGACGATGACAAAGCTTGGCGGGAAGGATGTGTTTTTTGATCCCACTGCCGCCATTTCGGCAATCAGTTCGGTAAAAGAGTATTCAATGGAACGATATTATTAGGAGGATGAAAATGGCGAAGAAACAAAACGGGCTGTCTCCGGCAGAACTGAGCAGTTTCTGCGGGCAGGTGGCTCTGATCCTGGAAGCGGGCCTGCCTTTGTACGACGGGATGGAAACCCTTGCCGCCGGAGAAACCGGAACCAATGCGGACTGGTATCAGGCTGCCAGCCGCGGCGTGACGGAGACCGGAAGCCTCTATGATGCCCTGAAGCAGGATGGCCGCTGGCCGGCTTATCTTGTGGAAATGGTGGGCATCGGGGAACGTTCCGGCCATCTGGAGCAGGTCATGCGCGGGCTTGAGGTCTTTTATGCCAGAGAAGACAGGATCCGTTCCTCTGTTGTAAGTGCGGTCACGTATCCGCTGGTGCTGGGGATCATGCTGGTTGTGATTGTGTTTATTCTCCTGTGGAAGGTGCTGCCGGTGTTCCGCCGGGTGCTGGATTCCATGGGTGTCGGGTTGTCGGAATCAGGAGCCAGGCTGATGAATCTGGGGAGCACTGTCGGCTGGATCGTTCTGGTTCTGGTGGCTCTGGCAGTGCTGGCAGCTGTTGTGTTTGCCGTCCTCAGCCGCACGAAGCACAGGGACGCGGTTTTCGCATTCCTGCAGCGGAAGATACCGGTTCTGGCACGGCTCAGCCGGAAGCTCTCCGCTTCCCGGGTGTCCGGCGTGCTGTCCATGATGCTGTCTTCCGGATTCCCGATGGAAGACGCGCTGGAGATGACGGGAAAGGTTCTCACCGACAAAGAAGCTGCAGAAAAGGTTTCCGCCATCCGGGAGGGGCTGAGCGAAGGGAAAGCATTTGCCGATGCGGTTTCCGATACAGGCCTGTTTGATGATCTGCACAGCAGCATGATCCGGATGGGAAGCGCCACCGGCCATGAGGATCAGGTGCTCGGCAAGCTCTCGGGACTGTACGAGGAAGAAGTGGAAGAGGACATTGCAAGGCTGATTTCCATCATTGAGCCTTCCCTTGTGGCGCTGCTGGCGATCGTGATCGGCGCGGTGCTGCTCTCGGTAATGCTGCCGATGGCAGGGATTCTCACGAGCCTGTGATAACGGAGGCGTACGATGAACCGGCGTGATATAATGAAACTTGCGGTTCTTGCGGTTGCGCTGATTTTTGCAGTTGTTTTGGTTAACCGGATCGATTCGGCACACCTGAGCGCGGAGACGGATCTGGTGCGCGATGCGGTGCGCAATGCCGCCGTCACCTGCTACGCCGTGGAGGGGGCTTATCCGGATTCCGTGGACTATCTGCGGGAGCATTATCAGCTGGCTTATGATGAGAACCGGTATTTTGTGACCTATGAATCCTTTGCCTCCAATCGGATTCCGGATATCTATGTCACGGAGAGAGGGGCGGTCCTCCCATGATCAGACAAAAATCGTCTTCCCATGCGATTTCCGGGCTGTTTGTTTTTCTGCTGCTGGGGATCTTTGCCGTGTTTTCCACCGTGATGGTGCTTCTGGGTGTAAAAGCGTACCGCAGTGCGGTAGAGCGGACGGAGGCACACAACAGCACGCGCATCAGCACCTCCTATATTCGGTCGATGCTCCGGGCGGAGGATGAGACAGAGATCTTTGCATTAGAGACCTGTGAAGGCTTTGTCGGCGAAGCAGACGGAGAGACAGCTGTCAGGGTAGAAACGCTCACCCTGCATCATGATTATGACGGAGAAGAATACGTCACGAGGATCTATGTCTACGGCGGTTTTCTGCGGGAATGGTTTACCCATGCCGAGGAGCCGTTCCGCCCGGATCAGGGTGAAATCGTCTGTCCCGCGGAAGAACTGACGGCTGAATACAGCGGTTCCCTGCTGAAGGTTCAGGTCGCTGCAGGCGGAGAGCGGGAGGAAGTTATACTTGCGCTTCGCGCCGCCGGGGAATAATGTTACTACGCGGTTAGTGCGGTGCAGGTTGCGCGGGAGGATAACGCTGCGGCACGCTTTTGGTGCGGTGTCCCGCGCTAATAGCGAGGAATGAGAGCTTACGAGGGTTGGAACGAATAGTTAACGTGATAGTTGATGAACGGGGTGGTGAAAGAGGAAAATGAACAGGAATCATCAAGGGAATGCCCTGCTGGTGGAGCTTCTGATTGTGGTGCTGTTTTTTATGCTGGCATCCACAGTATTGCTGCAGCTCTTCGCCTCTGCGCGGAGCCAGGGAGACAAAGCCGAGGCTCTTACAAAAGCAATGGGGCAGGCGCAGAACATTGCCGATACGCTCTATGCTGCGGAGGATATGGAAGCGGCACTTGAAGAGCTTGGCTTTTCCCCGGAGGGAGAACGCTGGGTGCTTCCGGAAGGGAAATGCACCGCATCCGTTGTGCTTGCCTGCGAGGAAACGGGAGCCGGTGCTTTCACCCGATATACTGTCAGCATTCTGGAGGGAGAAGAAGTTCTGATCACCCTGCCGGGTGCGCGTTTTGAGGAGGCTTCGGAATGAAAAACAAAAGCAGCATCAGCCTGGGGCCCGGTGCTCCTTCTCTGATTTTGATTTTCGTAGCGCTGAGTCTGGCGGCGCTTGGAATGCTCTCCCTGATGACAGGCCGAAACGATCTTCGTCTGGCCGAGCGAAGTGTTCAGGTCACCGAGGCGGTTTATGCCCTGCAGGTCAGGGCAGAGGAATGCCGCGCAGAGATTGAGGAGATTCTGACGGATTCTGCAGATTCCCCGGAAGGCGAGGAAGACCTCTCAACGTTGGAGGCTGCTCTGCCGGATACTGTGGAACAGGACGGCAGCCTGCTTTTCTTTACGGTGGAAGACGGGGCCAGAATGCTCGACTGCACCCTGGAGGTGCTTCCGTCGGGAGCAAAACCGCGTACTGCCTGGGTGCGGTACAATCTTTCAGCAGAGACGGAGGATGATTCATGGAACTGGTAGAACTTCTTCGCCGGGCAGTTTCCCTCGGCGGATCCGATATCTTCGTTGTTCCCGGCTCGGGTGTGATGGTAAAGGTTAACAACACCATGCAGCAGCTTACCGACGGGAAGCTCTTTTCACCGGACACGGAACTCCTGGTGCACAAAATGTATGAGCTTGCCCATCGTGATTTTCATCAGCTGGACGAAGCCGGAGATGATGACTTTTCCTTTGCGATTCAGGATGTCAGCCGCTTTCGCTGCAATGCCTACAAACAGAGGGGGTCTGTCGCTGCCATCTGCCGGATTGTCAATTTTGAACTGCCGGATGCAACCCGGATGAACATTCCGCCCCAGGTTATGGATCTGGCCGGTCTGCGCAGCGGGATGGTGCTGGTCACAGGGCCAGCGGGGAGCGGGAAAAGCACGACCCTTGCCTGTCTGGTGGATAAAATCAACACGGAGCGGGAAGACCATATCATCACGATTGAGGATCCCATTGAATATCTGCACCGGCACAAAAAATCGCTGGTTTCCCAGCGGGAAGTCCCGAATGACGCATCCACCTTTTCCCGGGCTCTGCGTGCAGCGCTCCGGCAGGCGCCGGATGTGATACTGCTTGGAGAAATGCGGGATCTTGACACCATCCGCACCGCAATCACCGCGGCGGAAACCGGGCATCTGCTCCTCTCCACACTCCATACGATCGGGGCAGCCAAGACGATAGACCGAATTGTCGACACCTTCCCTGCGGAGCAGCAGACGCAGATCCGTGTGCAGCTGTCCATGGTGCTCAAAGCCGTGGTTTCCCAGCGCCTTGTTCCTGCAAAGGATGGAAAACGCATCCCGGTATTTGAACTGATGACGGTCAATCCCGCAATCCAGAACATGATCCGTGACGGCCGCACCCATCAGATCGACAATGTGATTTTCGGCGGCAGTGATAAGACCATGATCTCCATGGATGCCGAACTGCAGAAACTGGTACGCGAAGGATCCGTTTCCCGGGAAATGGCGCTGCTGTATGCGGCAAATCCTGAAACACTGGCGAAAAGAATTTAAAAATCCGGAGTCATTCCGGGCAGGAGGAAATACTGATGGATCTTGACAGAAATTATTTCAACAGCATCCGGTTAAATACCCGCAGAGGAAAATATTATGACGTGGAAGCAGTAGATAAACTTCTGGTAGACATCAGGAGCAAAGCGGATACCCTGAACAGAGAAGTGCAGTCTTCCCGTGAAAAGCTGGCCGAGGCGGAAAGAACTGCCGATGCCCTGCGGGAAGAAAACAATGAACTTTTTCTGAAGGGTCAGGCCCTCAGCCAGGAAATCCTCTCCCTGCGGGAAGAACTGAAAGCGGCTCAGGCGGGAGAAGCATCTCTGATCCCGGAGGACGAAGAGGATGAGCCGGTTTCGGAAGAGGATTCGGCGGAAAAACGATCCTTGTGGGAAGAGAACGAGGAGTTTTATTTCCTGACGGAAGAACTGCCGGAACCGAGAAAGCACGAAGAGGCTTCCAGAGAAAAAAAGGAGGAGCGGGAAGAAAAATGCTCCGAAGAAGACAGCTCGGCAGAGGAAGAGCAGAAGACATCGGTTCTTCTGGAGGAAGCAGAGCGGAAAGCCGAAGAAATTCTGACCCGTGCCGACGCAGAACGGGATCGGATCCTCAGTGAAGCGAGGTTTGAGCGGCAGAAAACCGTGGAGAGAATGGAACGTGTTTTTGCGATGCTCAAGGAGATCAGTACCTACACGATCGAGAAGTCCGAGCGGGTTCACGAGGAATTTCTCCGGGCAGTAGCCGGAGAAGAAGGTGCGCCTGAGGATCTCTCCGAGAAAGTCGGCAGGATCGCCGCGGAGCTCAGTGAGCTGGAAGAGGATTAATTTGGATGGAAGCTTCGCGATGAGTGCGGTGCATATTGCGCGGAAGACAAGGCTGTACCACGCTTTTGGTGCGCTGCTCCGCGCATAGTGTATGGTTAAAAATTGATAGCGATAAGAAAAGCTCACGCGGTGTCAAGCCGGGTGAGCTTTTAAAAGTATTTTTGGTTAGTGCAGTGCATATTGCGCGGAAGACAACGCTGTACCACGCTTTTGGTGCGCAGCTCCGCGCATAGGAGGGGAAGCGTAAAGGGGAAGATAAAAATGCTACTGGTTATCCGAGAAGAAATCGGCGAGATCGTCCCCGATAGCAGCCTCTGAAGAGCCATTGGAGCCCCTGACGCGGTATTGTTCCGCGGAAAGGGGCTTCTTTTCCTCCGGAGGAAGGGTTTCCCGGAAGCGCATCATGTCCTCCTGGACAGCACGGCTTTCCGCGAGGCTCGCTTCCCGTTGAGCCTCAAGTGCCCGGCGTTCTTCCTGCTCCTGCCGCTCCCGCAGATGGCGGCGCCGGAGAGCTCGATAGCGCAGAATCAGAAAAAAGATGACCAGGAGGCCTCCCGCTGCGGCGACAGCTGCTGTTTTGATCCATGGCTCTGCCAGCAATTCCTGCATCTGCGCCTTAAGCTGTGCTTTCCGGTCCAGCAGAACATCTTCCGAAGTGGCCAGCCGGATGGTCGTGTAAGGTTTTCCTTCGATCAGAACGGAAGCTGTCCCGAGCACGGTCCCTGCCGGAATCGGTGCGGTCAGCTCAGCATAACGGATATCCGGCACGATCTGAATATCCTCGTCCTTCATTTCTTTCGGCAGGAGAAGCGAAATCTCTTCTGTGGAACGCAGAACAGCCGGAGCATTCCCGACGGCATAGGTGACCGGCACCTGGGTGATCTGCTCCCCGATGGACAGAATGCGGCGGGAAACAAAGTTCCGGAAAGCCCAGTTATAGAGGCGGATTGTTCCGGAAAAGTTCCCGTAATCGTCCTGTCCGGTGTTCAAAGGCCCGTTGCAGCCCAGCAGGACTGCCAGCAGGCGGATGCCTTCTTTTTCGGCGGTGGAAACCAGGCAGTAGCCGGCCGCGCTGGTATATCCTGTTTTCACACCGGATGCGCCGGAATAAAGGTAGTCATCCCCGTAAATTCCGTCCTGGCAGATGAGAGCATTGGAATTTTTCAGAGTTCGGGTTTTTTTGTAGATATTCGTCGGAGCAATTTCATAGGAGAGGGTATCAACGATCTCTGCAAACAGCTCATGGCGCATGGCCTCCCGAGAAATCAGGAAGAGGTCATAGGCGGTCGTATAATGACGGGAAGAAGAGAGTCCGTTTGTATCGGAAAAGTAAGTATCCACTGCACCGAGCTCGGACGCACGCATATTCATCCGGTTGATGAACGTCTGAATGTTGCCGGCAACGGCAGCGGCAACGACATTGCATGCCTCATTGGCCGATTTGACCAGCGCACAGTAAAGATAGTCGCCAAAGCTCATCTGCTCTCCCGGGGAGATTTCTGCATTGCTGCTGTCGGAATCCAGCCCGCTCCAGCAGTCGGCCGGAGCTGTGATCACGGTGTCCATGCTGATGTCTCCGCGCTCCACTGCTTCCACGGCGAGCAGGCCTGTCATGATTTTGGTCAGGCTGGCAGGGGGGCATTTTTCATGCATGTTCTTCTCGTAAAGAATCGTTCCGGAGTCCGGATCAGCCAGAACGACAGCCTCTGCGGTTACGGACGGGGCTGTCAGCGCAGCCGCCTGCGGCGCAACTGCAGAAAAGAACAGGCAGAGGAGCAGGTAAAGAGACAGAAGAGATCGGGTTTTCATGATTTGTTTTCTTCCTGATAGTTAAGGTATTGGTCCTTCGTAATAAATGCGGGGCCCCTTGCGCGGGAAGTGTTGTTGTACCAGGATTGTAGGTACGCTGTCCCGCGCTTTATTTAGTGCAGCGATTTCTGAGATAGCGATACGGTAGATTACTATTATATCGGAAGGGTTTGGCAAAGTCAAAGAAAACACGCGGGTTTGAAAGAAGAAAAAAGTGTTGCAAAGTACGTTGCAATCAGGTAAAATATTCCGGTAAAGGCAATTCGCTTATTTATTCTTTTTGGGAGGTCAAAATAGATGGGTACCATTACAGCGGGTGATTTCCGCAACGGTGTTACGTACGAGGAAGACGGTCAGGTAAAGCAGGTCGTTGAGTTTCAGCATGTCAAGCCGGGCAAAGGCGCAGCTTTCGTTCGCACCAAAAGCAAGAATGTGATTACCGGTGCCGTGACGGAGACGTCCTACAACCCCACCGCCAAATTTGAAACGGCGACGATTGACCGTATGACGGCGGAATACAGCTACAGTGACGGAGATCTTTACTACTTCATGAACCCGGAGACATACGAGCTCGAGCCGGTTGACGGTTCCGTGCTGGGTGATAACTTCAAGTTCGTCAAGGAGAATATGGAGTGCACGATCTATTCTTATAAGGGCAAAGTCTTCAATGTGGAACCGCCGTTCTTTGTTGACCTTGAAGTAACGGCTACCGATCCCGGTTTTGCCGGCAATACGGCCACCAATGCCACGAAGCCCGCAACACTGGAAACCGGCGCAGAGATCAAAGTTCCTCTGTTCATTGAAACCGGAGAGATCATCAGGGTTGACACCCGAACGGGTGAATATCTCAGCAGAGCATAAAAAAGGAGCGGAGGGCGGAAGCCCTCCGTTTTTGATTAGCCTATCGCGGCAGGTGCGCAGCAGGTTGCGCGGAAGTCAACATTACGGCACGATCCTGGTGCGCTGCTCCGCGCTCTGAAGAGGGTTGGGAGCGTTTTGTAACCGGTGCAGTGCATGTTGCGCGGAAGACAGCAATGCGGTACGATTTCAGTACGGTATTCCGCGCTATGTGGCGGTTGTGGAGCTGCTTTTTTGGATTGGAGGTTCATATGGACGAAAGGTATAAGCCGCTGGCAGATGAGATCCGGCCGGAATCTCTGGATGATGTGGTCGGGCAGAAGCATATTCTCGGCCCCAACGGCATGCTGCGGCGCATTGTCCTCAGCGGATCGGTGCCGAATATGATATTTTACGGCCCCTCGGGCACGGGGAAAACCACGGTTGCCCGCATTATCGCCGAGCGCACCAGCCGCACCCTCCGCAGGCTCAATGCCACCACCGCGGGGATTGCCGATATCAAGAAGATTATCGACGAGCTGGATACATTCCTCACCCCCGGCGGTGTGCTGCTCTATCTCGATGAGATCCAGTATTTCAACAAAAAGCAGCAGCAGAGTCTCCTGGAGTTTATGGAGGACGGCCGGATCACGCTCATCGCTTCCACCACCGAAAATCCGTATTTCTGCGTCTTCGGGGCAGTGCTGAGCCGTTCGACGGTGTTTGAGTTTAAACCCGTCGCTCCGGAGGAAGTGCGTCAGGCTGTTTTACGGGCGGTCGGTATTGCCAACGCCCGCCGTACGGTTCCCGTCACGGTTGAGGAGGATGCAATAAAGCGGATCAGCCTTGCCTGCGGCGGGGATGTGAGAAAGGCGATGAATGCACTCGAGCTGCTGTTTTCCACCGTGGAAGACGGCGGTGTGATCACCGAGGAAGACGCCGCGGCTGTGACGCAGAAAAGCGCCGTCCGCTATGACAGGGACGGCGATGAGCATTATGATATTCTTTCTGCCCTGATGAAGTCTCTCCGCGGTTCCGATCCCGATGCTGCGCTTCATTATCTGGCGCGGGTGCTGGAGACCGGGGATCTCCCCGGAGTCTGCCGACGGATCCTGTGCTCTGCCAGCGAAGATATCGGTCTTGCCTGGCCGCAGGCTGTGCCGGTGGTGAAGGCCTGTGTGGACAGCGCGTTGCAGCTCGGGCTGCCGGAAGCGCGCCTCCCGCTGGCAGAGGCCTGTATTTTCCTTGCCACCTGCCCGAAGAGCAACACCGCCTGTCTGGCCATCGATGCGGCCCTCAGCGATGTGCGCGCCGGAAAGGCCGGCAGCATTCCCCGCCAGCTTCAGAATGTACATGCGGACGGAACGGGTTTTGAACGGGAGCAGGGATATCTCTATCCGCACAGCTTCCCGAACCGCTGGGTGCCGCAGCAGTATCTGCCCGATGAGCTGAAAGACGTGCGGTATTATGATTACGGCGACAACAAGACGGAACAGGCAGCAAAGGCGTACTGGGAGAAGATCAAGGGGTAAGATCCGGGAGATTGCTGAAATACAGTTTTCTCTCCTTAGGGGTGACTTTGCAGAAATCGCAGATCCTTTCCACGCAGAGTTCTGTCCATCCCGAGCGGATCCGGTTTTTCAGGCTGTCAAGATGCTCCTGCCACGAGGAATAGGTCATGCCGGAAAAGGCAGAATCCCGTTCTACCTCCGGAGCGACGACGGCTGCCAGCTCATCGAGCTTCCGGCAGATGTTTTCCTGTGTGAGCACGGATCGAAATGCTTCTCCCGCACGGGAGAGAAACAGTTTGCGGTAAGCGGGGTTTTCCAGAAGCTTTGCATTCACCATGCTGACCTGGCTGCCGTAGGTGAGCACGTTGTTCATGCAGAAATCTGTGCTGTAGAAGGCACAGTCAAGATCGTAGAGGATCAGCTGCCATTTTCCGCCGTTGGCAGCGTCCTGTGCATAGCGCAGATTCCCTTCCGCCAGATCATAATTGCCGAAAGTTCCTTCCAGGATGCTCCAGTCTGCCAGGCTTTCCAAATCGAGGACAGACGCGAACGGCTGAAAGTTTTCCTCTTTTTTCATATCACTGTACAGATTGGCAAAAGCGTCCGTATACAGGCTTCCGTGGAACACGGAAGCCTCTTCCATTTTCACATCTTTTTTTTCAATCCCGTGCAGGGAGGCGTAAAAAGCCTCGTTGGGTTTTTCCATCAGCGCATAGATACCCTTGTAAATGCCGTTGATGTAGAGCACGCAATACTGAAAACGTTCCGAGACAACCGCATCTGTGAAATCGTCAGTCAGCGAATAACAGGCTTCGTTGCGTACGATCGTGTTGCTCTGGTCCTGTCCGGCGCGCAGCAGCAGGTTGGTAAAAGTGGTCACTCCTCCGTCAAACAGATCATAGTCCAGCTGCTCTGCCCCGTAACTCCCGCGGAAGCGCACGCTCATGTTTTTCTTGGGAAGGACAAGGCTGGTGTCGCCGTGCATTTTGATGCCGCAGCCCAGGGAGAAAGAATGCTTCCCCTCATACCAGGCGATATTCCCCGGTATTTCGATGCCTTTCAGTCCGTTGATATACATTTCCTGGAAACTGTCACGGTCATCGGAAGCCAGACTGACCACCGGCAGGGTGTGCCCCTCGTTGAGCAGATAAGTGAAGGTGACCGGGCGGGAAGGCAAAGCCCCCTGTTCAATGCAGACAGCGCGCAGAACAGTGGTCTCCGTCAGCGTGATGGGACCGGAATAATAAACAGAAGAGTCAGTCGGGCGGCTGCCGTCCAGCGTATAGCGGATTTCCCCGGGAGCAGTCAGGGTAACGGAGACGGAGGAGACGTTTTCAAACAGCCCGTCCCGACCTTCCAGCGTCGGAACGGCGGAAACCCTGCGTTCGCCGGAACTGTTTTCCAGCCCCGGGCTTTCCTGACGCAGGTAAAAGAATCCTTCCTGCCCCGGTACGCGGCCGTAGGTCCCCTTGTAAGGAATTTCCCGCAGAGAAGCATAATCGATCAGCTCTCCCCGGATGGTGCTGAGATAGAGCTGTTCATTTTCGGCGTTGAGAGAGAAAGGCGCCATCTGGAACTCTGCGGAGGAAGAAAGGGAACTTTCTTTGTTGCAGAGAATCACCAGGAAACCGCCTGGGGGCAGGGTTCCGGAGAGCCTGTACAGATCCGGGGAATCAAGATTGTCCGAAAGGCAGAATTGTGAAAGGTCGACGGTTTCGGAAGAAATATTTTTCAGCTCCACCCAGTCGGAATAGCCGAGCGGCTCCTGATAGAAGAAAGTGAAGTTGTCCACACATACTTCGTTGATGACCAGAGGTCCGGCAGGACGGCGGGCAGAAGCAGCACGCTCGTAACCCTCCGCCGAGTTTGGCTCTCCCGGTGTTGGGTAGGGAGTCGTGGTCCAGCATCCTGTGTCATCGGATGCGAGGGAGTAGTCGCTCCGATCGGTTTTAATGCTGCAGAAGCTTACGGGAGTTCCGTTCCGGTCACAGAGCGAAATCCGGTCTCCGTCCGAGAGGGCAAAGCCGGTACAGAGTGCAGAACCGGCGCTGTCTTTCCGGGCTGCAAAGACGACGATCTGACTTCCCGCCTGCAAGGTACAGGAAGGGAAAACCCAGATGCGTTTGCCCCCGTTTTTGGAGAGGGACCAGCCCTCCAGGTCAAGATCCCTTCCGGCTGTATTCCGGATTTCCACCCAGTCGGAGAAGTCCCCGTCCGGGTCCTGAAAGGCGGCTTTATTTTTCGTCATCACTTCCGAAAGGCAGGCCAGTCCGCGCCCGGATTCCGCCTGCACTGCGGCAGAGTCGGTTTGTTCAAGCGCGATGGTCTCCTGCGGAAGGCAGAGAAACAGTATGATAATGAAAAGAACCGGAATTGCTTTTTTCATGAGAAGAAAACCTTTAGGAATAAATCAATGTTGCCTTATTATACAGGAATTCAATTGTTCGGTCAATTCTGTTTAAACCTGCATTGCGAAAAACTGCACTGCTTGTTATAATGTAATAGTTTAGTTACCTCGTGATCAGTGCAGACCAGATGAAGCAAGGATCGTCACGCGTTTCTCGCGCGTCGTGATGCTCGCGCAAAAACATTGTACCTCGATTTTGGTGCACGGGCGCGAGCTCAGTATAGAGTGAGAGAAGAAAAAGGAAGGTTCCGGGATGAAAAAAGTAGTAATCATCGGCGGAGGGGCGTCGGGCATGGCGGCGGCGCTCACCGCCGCGGAAGGAAAAGAGAATACGGTGATCCTGCTCGAACGGCAAAGCCGGGTGGGTAGGAAGCTGCTTGCCACAGGCAACGGCCGGTGCAACCTCACCAATACAGGTGCCGCGCTGAAGAACTATCACGGACAAAATCCCGCCTTCGCCCTGCCGTCGCTGCAAGCTTTCCCGCCGGAAGAAGTGATCACCTGGTTTCGTTCTCTGGGCCTTGTCACAACTGAGCAGTACGGCGGCCGTGTTTTTCCCCTGTCGGAATCGGCAGGCAGCGTGCTGGATGTGCTGCGTTTTGCACTTGCCTCAGCCGGCGTTGCAGTCCATGCCGGAGAGACGGCGAAGAGGCTGGAAAAAAGCGACGGAAAGCTGACGGTCACCACAGATCTGGCTGTTTACCGGGCGGACGCTGTCATCGTTGCCTGCGGCGGAAAGGCGGGCGGAAAACTCGGAGGGGTCTCCGACGGGTATGACCTTCTCTCCTCCCTCGGCCACCGATGCACCCCGCTCTACCCCGCTCTCGTCCCACTGAAAACCGATACCGACTTTCCACGGTCTTTGAAGGGAGTACGGGCTGAAGCAGCGATCCGGCTTGTCAGGGGAGGAAAACTCTGCGGAAAGAGCCGCGGGGAACTGCAGTTTACGGAAAAGGGAGTTTCCGGGCCGGCGGCGTTTGATCTGTCCCGGGAGGCCTCCGTCGGCGGGGGGGAACTGATTCTCGATTTTCTGCCTGATCTCCCGGAAGAGGAAGTTCTTACTCTGCTCTGCCGACGGCAGGAGCTGTCGCCGGAGCTCGAAAACGGCAGCATCTTTGCTGGAATGCTGCACAGCAGGCTCGGCATGGCTGTGGTACGCGCATCGGGCCTGCGGCCGTCCGGCAATATCGGAGAGCTGACCGCACGAGACGTTTCGGCACTTTTGCAGACGGCAAAGGCGTTTTGCCTTTGCGTCACGGGGACGGACAGTTTTGACAATGCCCAGATCACGGCAGGCGGGATCTGCACGGACGGCTTTGACCCCGACACCCTGGAGAGCCGCCTGGTGCCCGGGGTGTTTGCCTGCGGGGAAGTCCTCGATCTGGATGGGGACTGTGGCGGCTACAATCTCCAGTGGGCCTGGGCAAGCGGGCGGAAGGCAGGGAGGCTCGGAGCATGATTCTGATTCGAAATCTCCAGCTCCTGCCGGGAGAGAGCCCGGAGCTGCTTCCGAAAAAAGGTGCAAAAAAACTCCGGGTCCAGCCGCGGGAGATCCGGGAGATGCGTATCATCCGCCGCTCACTGGATGCCAGGCGCGGACATCAGATTCATTATACCTTGAGTGCCGCCTTTTCGGTACAGGGAGAAGAGGACGCGCTGATTGCCAGGGCAAAGAGCCGGGACGTTTCTCTTTATCAGGAGCAGCCGCTCCCGCAATGGAAGGCCGCTCCGCAGAGCGGGGGTCGTCCGGCCGTCGTCGGATTCGGCCCGGCAGGCATGTTTGCAGCACTCGTGCTGGCGCGTGCCGGTATGCGGCCTCTGGTGATCGAGCGCGGGCAGGAAGTCTCCAAAAGGCAGGCGGCAGTGGAAACCTTCCGCCGGACGGGTATGCTGGATCCCGAGAGCAATGTCCAGTTCGGAGAGGGCGGGGCCGGTACGTTTTCGGACGGGAAGCTCAACACCGGCACACACGACGGGCGCATCCCGTTTGTTTTACAGACGTTTTATGAGCATGGTGCACCGGAAGCAGTCCTGTTCGATGCAAAGCCGCACATCGGTACGGATGTGCTTACCGGGGTTGTAAAAAGCATCCGGGAAGAAATCCTTTCGCTAGGCGGGGAGATCCGCTTTGAAACCCGGCTGGAACGTCTCTGCCTCGACGGTAATACGCTGACAGCTCTGGAAGTGACGGGCCCGGGAGGAGATTATTCTGTCCCCTGCCGCCGGGCAATCCTCGCTGTCGGGCATTCCGCGCGTGATACGTTTGAAAACTTGTATGCCCAGGCTGTCCCGATGGAGCGCAAGGCCTTTTCCATGGGGGCGCGGATCGAGCATCTTCAGCGGGAAGTCAGTTTCGCACAGTACGGAAAAACCATGGATCTGCTCCCCCCGGCGGACTATTCCCTGAGCGTCCACCTGCCGGGCGGGGCAAGCGCCTATACCTTCTGCATGTGCCCGGGCGGCTATGTCTTTGCCGCAGCCAGCGAAGCGGGCGGAGTATGCACCAACGGGATGAGCTACTCCGGCCGGAGCGGAACAAACGCCAATGCAGCACTGCTTGTGACGCTGCATCCGGAGGATTTCCCCGGGGAAGGGCCTCTCGCCGGGATGTTCTGGCAGCGCGAAATCGAACGAAAAGCGTATCTCTATGCCGCCTCTGCCGGGCCTTATGCGGCGCCTGCACAGCTGGTGGGGGATTTTCTGGCCGGCCGACCGAGCACTGGCCCGGGGCGAATCCTGCCGACCTACCTGCCCGGCGTGTGCTGGGGGGATCTGCATCAGGTCCTGCCGGAAAAAATCACAACTGTCCTGGCGGAAGCGCTCCCGGCACTGGACCGCAAGCTGCAGGGTTTTGCCGATCCCCAGGCGGTGCTGACCGGGCCGGAAACCCGTTCCTCCTCCCCCGTACGTATTCTGCGCGGGGCGGACTGCCGGTCGGTTTCCGTGGTCGGGCTCTATCCCTGCGGCGAGGGGGCGGGCTATGCAGGGGGTATTACCTCTGCCGCGGTCGACGGTATCCGCTGCGCGGAAGCGGTATTAAATTTTACCTAGATAACCCTCCAGAATCAGGCTGGCGGCGACGGCATCCACGGTCTTGCGGTGTTTTTTTTCCTTCCTGCCGTTGGCGTGAAGAATCGCATGCGCTTCGATGCTGCTGCGCCGCTCATCCCATAAGACCACCGGCAGATCGGTAACGGTTTCCAGCAGAGCCTTGAAGGCTCTGCTTTTTTCTGCACGCGGGCCCTCTGTCCCGTCCATGTTCTTCGGCAGGCCGAGCACAAGGGTTTCCGCGTTGCGCGCGCTTGCCTCTTCCGCAATTCTTGCGGCGGCGCGCTCCATATTCCATTCTTCCATCGTCCAGGCATCTCCGCAGATGGTGCCGGTCGGATCCGAAACGGCGAGGCCGATGCGCGCATCGCCGTAGTCAATTGCCATGATTCTCATTCCTGTTTACCTCAAAGAAAAAGAAAATTGCCTCGTAATCAGTACAATGCAGGTTTCGCGCGAGAACAACAGGTTACTGCTTACGAACTGCTCCTTCGCGCGAACAAAAGGGGGAAAGATAACTGTTCAGTCCCGTCCTTTCCTCTGCTCGCGACGGAGCACCGAAATCGAGGTACATTGTTATCTTCGCGAGCACCGGGTTTGCACTAATCACGAAGTGACTGAACAGTTACCAAGTTTGCTTTAGTAACAGCCGAAAAGTTCGCGAATCGGGCCGGCGAGATACAGCGAGCCTGCAGCGCATACCATGCCGCCCGTCTCTTTCGCCCGATCCGTTGCGGCGGAAACACCCTCTGCGACCGACGGATACGCACTTGCCTTCCAGCCGGCAGAGCGCAGAAAGGCGGCGAGGTCTTCTGCCGGCAGGGCTCGCGGGCTGTCGGGGGTAACGCAGCAGATTTCATCGGATACGGAACGGAGAAGGGAGAAGATCGAAGCGTAGTCCTTGTCCTTCATCACACCGGCGAGCAGAATGCGTTTCTGCCCGGGGAAGTAATGCAGCAGGTTTTCGGCGAGTTCTTCCGCACACTGCGGGTTGTGCCCGCCGTCCAGGATAAAATACGGGTCATCGGAAAGCACTTCAAAACGCGCCGGCCAGGAGACGGCGTACAGCCCGTGCTCCAGCGCTTCCCTGCTGATCTTCCAGCCCTTTTCACGCAGCACATCGATGGCTTCGATCACGGTGGCTGCATTTCTGCGCTGATAGGCCCCAACGAGCGGGATGGCATACGGCTCTCCCCGGTAGGAGAATACCTGTCCGTCCAGACTGTCAAATTCCGGTTCAATCCGGGAGAAATCTGCCCTGTGCAGCCTTGCGCCGAGTCGTCGGCAGGTCTCTTCAATAACGGCTTCAGCTTCCCGGCTCTGCCGGTAAAGCACGCAGTCACAGTCCGGCTTCAGAATGCCGGCTTTTTCTGCAGCGATCTCCGAGATCGTGTTGCCGAGAATCCTGGTGTGATCCAGCCCGATGTTCATGATCACGCAGGCCTCCGGGCCTTCTATGCTGTTGGTGGCGTCGTACCGCCCGCCGAGTCCGGTTTCCAGCACCGCAATATCACAGTGCTGTGCGGCAAACCAGAGAAAAGCGCAGGCTGTCATCATCTCAAAAGCCGTGGGGTGCTCTGCCATGGCCTCCGCCGCTTTCCGGACGGCGGTGGCATGCTCTGCCAGCGCCTCATCTTCGATTTCCCTTCCGTTGATCTGCATGCGCTCGTTGAAGCGGTGCAGATAGGGGGAGGTGAAGAGCCCCGTGCGATACCCTGCGGCCTTCAGCACGGAGGCGGTCATTGCCGCGCAGCTTCCTTTCCCGTTGGTCCCTGCGATGTGGACAGCCCGGAAAGCTTTCTGCGGTTCGCCGAGCGCGGATAACAGCGCCCGGGTGCGCCCAAGTCCCGGTTCGCCCCCGAACCACGTTGTGGAATTGATGTATTCAAGAGACTCCTTGTAATTCATATGCTTTCCTTTTCTGATGATCAGGTATCTCGCGGCCGGTGCACAGCAGATTGCGCGGAAGGGAATGTTTAGCACGCTTCCGGTGCTCTGTCCGCACTGAAAAAGGGAATGGCTGTAGCACTGGAGTAAATAAATTATAATATATGCATCAAATTTCTGCAAGAAAAACAACAGAATCATAAAAATTTGATTGACTTTCTCCCTCTCCTGTGCTATTCTAACTCTACCTGTGCGGATCGGTGTTCCGGCCGTTTCAGGGAGGCATGCCTCAGGCGAAGCCGCAATTGTTTTCACAGGCACGAACAGGTGCCTGTCGTGCGCTCGCCCGGCATCCGGTTCTCCGGCTGTCAGGCGTTTTTTGATGGCTTCCGATGAGGCTTGAAATCCAAACAGCAAAAATTTAGTAGGAGGTGCCGTAAGAATGGCTGCAGACGCAAGAGTAAAAATTACACTCAGATGCGAGGAATGCAAGCAGAGAAACTACAATACGATGAAGAACAAGAAAAACACAAGCGGAAAAGTTGAACTTCAGAAGTATTGCCCCTTCTGCAGAAAGCATACCAAGCATGTTGAAACGAAGTAACTTCTGAAAGGATGTGTGAAAATGGCTGAAGAAACCAAAACCAATTCTGCCCCCGCAAAAGCCGTCACCGCCGTTAAGAAGGACGAAACCAAATTGACCTTCTGGCAGAAGATCGGCAAATGGTTCCGTGAGATGAAGAGCGAACTCAGGAAGGTCATCTGGCCGACGAAAGATCAGCTCGTCAAAAACTCCCTTGTCTCACTCGGTATGATCCTGATCTCCTCCGTTGTGATCTGGAGCTTCGATGAGATAGCCCAGCTGCTGGTGAAGGCTCTGCTCACCCTTGCAGGTTAAGAGCAATGGCAGAAACGCCGAAATGGTATGTCGTTCATACCTATTCCGGGTATGAAAATGCAGTTGCCGCTGCGGTGATGAAAGCAGCGGAAAACCGCAGGATGACGGATCTGATCCAGGAAGTGAAAATCCCGATGGAGACGGTGACGGAGTTTACCGACGCCGGAGAGAAGACGATAGAACGGAAAGTCTTTCCGGGCTATGTCCTCATCAAAATGATCCTGACGGATGACAGCTGGCATCTTGTCCATAATGTTCGCGGTGCGACAGGCTTTGTCGGTGCAGACGGCAAAGCGATTCCCCTGACAGAGCAGGAAATTTACGATCTGGGTGTCGAACACAAAGAGATCCACGTCGGATACGCGGTCGGCGATACCGTCCGTGTGGCGGACGGACCTCTGATGGGCTTCCTCGGCAAGGTTGAGGAGCTTGACATCGAAGGCAACACGGTCAGCGTAGTTGTCTCCATGTTCGGCAGAGAAACTCCGGTAGAGCTGGAGCTTGACCAGGTCGAACCTCTCACGGATGCGTGAAATATAAATACTGATGAAGAAAGAGGTGCTTTCACTTGGCACAGAAAGTTGTAGGATACGTTAGATTCCAGGTTCCCGCCGGCAAGGCTACGCCGGCTCCCCCGGTCGGCCCGGCCCTCGGCCAGTACGGCGTCAATATCGGTCAGTTCACGAAGGACTTTAATGAGCGTACCAAGGGTGATATGGGTCTCATGATCCCGGTTGTCATTACCGTCTATGCTGACCACAGCTTCACGTTTGTTACCAAAACGCCTCCCGCTGCCCTCCTCATCAAGAAGGCCTGCGGAATTGAGACTGCTTCCGGTGTCCCCCAGAGAGACAAGGTTGCAACGATCAGCAAGGAAGATGTCCGCAAGATCGCCGAGCAGAAGATGCCCGACCTGAACTGCACGGATATTGATTCCGCCATGAGCATGATCGCCGGCACCTGCCGTTCGATGGGCGTTATCGTCGGAGACTGACAGGAGGTTGCAGAAAGATGTTCAGAAGCAAGAATTACAAAGAGAGCGCTAAGCTCGTTGATAAATCCGTCCTTTATGATGCACAGGACGCATTCAAGCTCGTTTGCGATGCCAGCAAGGCCAAGTTCGATGAGACGGTCGAGCTGCATGTCAAGCTCGGTGTTGACGGTCGTCATGCTGACCAGCAGGTCCGCGGCGCTATCGTTCTCCCGAACGGCACCGGCAAAACGGTCCGCGTGCTGGTATTCTGCAAGCCGGAGCGCGTAGAGGAAGCCCTTGGCGCCGGTGCAGATTATGCAGGCGGCCAGGATCTCGTAGAGAAGATTCAGAAGGAAAACTGGTTTGAGTTTGATACCGTGATTGCCTCCCCCGATATGATGGGTGTTGTCGGCCGTCTCGGTAAAATCCTCGGCCCGAAGGGCCTTATGCCTTCCCCGAAGGCCGGCACGGTGACCCCGAACATTGCCCAGGCCATCCAGGAAGCCAAAGCCGGTAAGGTGGAGTACCGTCTGGACAAGACGAATATCATCCACTGCCCCATCGGCAAGGTCAGCTTCGGTTCGGAAAAGCTGATGGAGAACTATGTCGCTCTGATCAGCGCTATCATCAAAGCAAAGCCGGCAAGCGCAAAGGGTCAGTACATCCGCTCCTGCGTCACGGCCTCCACCATGGGCCCCGGCGTCAAAATCAACGCTCAGAAGCAGCTTTGATCAAGTGAAAACCCCCCGCCGGCGGCGGGGGGTTTTAATGTCTTATAGTAACTGTTCAGTTCTGTTCTTCCCACAATACTAAGCTCGCGCCCGCGCAACAAAATCGAGGTACAATATTGTTCGCGCGAGCACTTGGTTCGCACTGATCACGAGGGGACTGAACAGTTCCCCATTATAAATCTTTCCAGCGTTCCTTCGCCATTTCTTTTCCGGCGAGGAGTGCTTTTTTGTTCCCTTCGAGGAATCTTGCCTTGCGCTCGCCGAGCTCAATGCGGATCGCCTCGATCATTTTATCGGTGTCGACAATGTCGCATTTCTCCATCATGGCACCGAGGATCGCCACGTTGGCGCCTTTCGGATTGCCGATAGCATCCGCAATATGCTGGGCATCGCAGTAGATCACGTCAATGTCGTCACGCACTGCCTTTCGGTCGATGATGGAGCTGTTGATGACCAGCAGCCCGCCCGGGCGGACGTGGGATTCAAACTTGTCCAGGGATGGCTCATTCATGGCGATAATGACATCCGCCTGATCCACCAGCGGGGAAGCCACCGGATCATCACTTACGATCACCGAGCAGTTTGCCGTGCCGCCGCGCATTTCCGGCCCGTAGGACGGCAGCCACGAGACGTGTTTTCCGTCCAGCATGCAGGCCATCGCGAGGAATTTCCCGATCAGCAGCATGCCTTGCCCGCCGAAGCCGGCAAAAATGAATTCTTTCGTCATTTGCCTTCAGCCCCCTTGTCTTTGTATACGCCGAGCGGATAATACGGGATCATGTTCTCTTCCAGCCATTTCATGGCTTCCACCGGGCTCAGCCCCCAGTTCGTCGGGCAGGTGGAGAGCACCTCGATCAGGCAGAAGCCCTTGCCCGCTTTCTCGTATTCAAACGCCTTCTTGATGGCTTTTTTGGTTTTAATGATATTTGCGTTGGTGTCGACGGCGCAGCGCTCGATATAGTAGGCGCCGGGAACCTGCGAGAGCATCTCGCTTATTCTGATCGGGGCGCCGCACCAGGCCTCGTCACGGCCGAAGGGGGAGGTTGTCGTCCGCTGGCCGACCAGGGTGGTCGGAGCCATCTGGCCGCCCGTCATGCCGTAAATCGCGTTGTTGACGAAGATCGTGACGATTTTTTCGCCGCGGTGTGCAGCATGGACGATCTCCGCCGTGCCGATGGAGGCGAGGTCGCCGTCTCCCTGATACGTGAAGACGAGGGTGTCCGGCTTTGCACGCTTGACGCCGGTCGCCACAGCCGGTGCACGCCCGTGGGCGGCTTCCAGCATGTCACAGTTGAAGTAATCGTAGGCAAAGACAGAGCATCCCACAGGTGCCACGCCTGCGATTTTTTCGCCCATTCCGCTCTCCTCCAGGCACTCCGCCACGAGGCGATGGATGATGCCGTGGTTGCAGCCCGGGCAGTAGTGGAACGGCTTCTCTGTCAGATAAGAGGTTTTCTCAAAAAGTACAGACATGTTACCGGCCCTCCTTCATCTCATGGATCTTTTCCGCGATCTCGGCCGTCGTGGGCATCTGGCTGCCGCAGTGGCCGAAATACTGTACCTCCTTGGTTCCGGCGACGGAAAGCAGAACGTCTTCCTTCATCTGGCCTTCGTTTGCTTCCACGTCGAGAATCGCTTTGCAGTTTTTGGTGGCTTCTTTCAGTTCCTCATACGGGAAAGGCCATACCGTGATCGGGCGGAATACGCCGACCTTGATGCCTTCCGCACGCAGTGCATCGGCGGCGGACTTGGCAATGCGGGCCACGGTTCCGAAGGCGGTGATAATAAACTCGGCATCCTCCGTCTTGTAGCATTCCCACATTCTCTCGTTCTTTTCGATTTCCCGGTAGGTGGCCTGCAGTACGGCGTTGTGCTCGGACAGCTCTTCCGTTGTGATGAACAGGGAGTTGATTACGGCGCGCTTTGCCGGATCATCACCCGGCTTCCATCCGGTCACGGCCCAGGGTTTCTTTTCCGGATCGACCTTGAACTCCGTCATCTCGGGCATCTCCACCGGCTCCATCATCTGGCACATGATGCCGTCCGCAAGAATCAGGCAGGGTACGCGGTACTTTTCCGCCTTGTCATAGGCGAACATCATGATATCGATGGCTTCCTGGATCGATGCGGGGGCAAAGGTGATCAGATGGTAGTCTCCGTTGCCGCCGCCCTTCGTGGCCTGGAAGTAGTCACCCTGGGAGGCCTGGATGCTGCCGAGGCCTGGGCCGCCGCGCATTACGTTGAGGATAACGGCCGGAAGCCTTGCGCCGGCCATGTAGGAAATACCCTCCTGCTTGAGGGAGACGCCGGGGCTGGAAGAAGAGGTAATGACGCGCTCACCGGTTGCGGCAGCGCCGTATACCATGTTGATGGCTGCAACTTCGCTCTCCGCCTGCAGGAAGCAGCCGCCGACTTCAGGCAGCCGGGCGGACATGTATTCCGGGATCTCGGTCTGCGGGGTGATCGGATAACCGAAGAAGAAACGTGCGCCGGCACGGATGGCAGCTTCCGCAACGGCCTCGCTGCCTTTCATAAGTGTTAATGACATACGGTCTCCCCTCCTTATTCTTTCTCGATCCGGATCGCCACATCAGGGCAGGTGCGCGCACAGGAAGCGCACCCGATGCACGCAGCCTGATCGACAACTTCCGCCGGGTGGTACCCTTTCAGGTTGAGCTTCGTTCTGGAAAGGGCGAGGACGTTTTTCGGGCAGGCCCGTGCGCACAGTCCGCAGCCTTTGCAGAGAAGCTCGTTGATGGTTACTTTGATCATAGTAGTTCCAATCCCTCTTTTCATGTTTTTTATCTAAATGGGGAACCGCTCTGCCGGCTCCTCAGGGAATACTTACAGACTTCTGACCCAGCTCTCCCAGTCACGCGCCATATAGGTGTCTATGGGGAACGGCGTTCCGATATACCGGGGATCATGCCCCTCCAAGAGAAACTGGTCCAGCAGGGCCTTTTTCCCGGAAGTATACAGAACCGGAACCCCGGTTTTCTCGGAGACCTGCCGGATCATTTCATACCCATCCCGGAGTTCCTCGGGAGTTGTCATCTGGGCGAGGTTTGTATTGTTGATCATTCCGGTGATTTTCAGGCGCGAGTGTGCTTCCATCTCTTCCTGCAGCCGGATGATTTTTTCTACGGTTCCTGAAAGGGGGCGGCGGGTATTTACGACATTGAGCACCTGCAGATCCCCCGGCTCCAGCGCTTCAAAATCCTGATGGTAACGCCCCAGTGCCGTAGAGCCGACCGCATCTCCGCCGACGTCGAAAACAACGGTATCCCAGTCCATTGCAAAGGCGGACTGGACCTCTGCCGGCAGAGAGAGCGTCTCAACGCTGGAATTGGTAAAATTCGGCGATACCACACGGATATCTTTCATGCGCATCAGACGCCCCGGCTCCGTGAGCCGGAAATAGGTGTTTACCATGTCAAGATCAAGCAGTTCCGTGCGGTCTCCGTTTGCGGCTGCCTGAATGGCAAAATTCAGCGCAAGCTCCGTTTTTCCGCTTCCGTAATTCCCGATCAGCACATACATTTTCTTTGACATGACAAAACCTCATATCATAATTAATCCATTTCATATTTTACCACGAAAGCAGGCGGTTTTCAATGCATAACGCAAAAATTCCGATACTTTCTTTCTATTATATCCATAGCAATTCTGTTTCTTCGCAACAAAAAAACAACCCCTGAAATTCAGAGGTTGTTCACCATGACCCGGACGAGAATCGAACTCGTGTTACCGCCGTGAAAGGGCGGTGTCTTAACCGCTTGACCACCGGGCCGCAGGAAAGGCGCAGACGTAATGCTGCGCCTTTTTTGGTAGCGGCACCTGGATTTGAACCGGGGACACTGCGGGTATGAACCGCATGCTCTAGCCAGCTGAGCTATGCCGCCATGTCGAAACAGCTTGTATATTTTAGCAAACAATAAACGTCTTGTCAACTAAAATTTACATATTCTCCCGAAATATTTGCATCATTTCAAAGAAGTCAAAATTTTTTCTTGAAAAGCTGCCTAGAATGTGCTATCATAATCAAGCTATGGAGGGTTAGCACAGCTGGTTAGTGCGCTCGCCTCACACGCGAGAGGTCGGCGGTTCGAGTCCGCCACTCTCCACCAAAACCCCTGAAGTCGCCCCGATTTCAGGGGGTTTTCTGTTAAGGACAAAGAGCCAACAGGTCGGCGGGAAAGGAAAATGTTTATAGAAAAAACCTTCTGGGAAAATGGTTATAGCAAAAGTTTATTCCGATGATTTCTGTGCCATGAAAGCAGAGATATAAATTGTCTAGTTTGTTTCTCGTTAATGAAAAGGTGGCTAATAAGGCCTGAACCTGAAGAATACTTTGGTTTAGGATGCTTTTTCGGGCCCGGAAACGATACAGGGTATACAAGAAGATACATAAGGGCAAAAAAGCGTTGCCTCAAGTTGGCCTGCGGGCGGGTTTGGGACAACGCTTTTTGTTGTGGAATTAATCAGTCGCTTACGTAAGGCATCAGAGCAACCTGGCGGGCTCTCTTAATAGCTTCTGTAAGCTCACGCTGATGCATCGCGCAGACACCGGTCGTGCGGCGCGGCAGAATCTTTGCGCGCTCAGACACATAGTGGCGAAGAGTGGCAGTATCTTTATAGTCGATGAAGTTTTTCTTCTCAACACAGAACTGGCAGACTTTTTTGCGTTTGCGCGGAGCCTTGGTATTGGTTTTGTCAAAAGCCATAGCTGTATCCTCCTGTCAAATATTAGAACGGAAGCTCACCGTCATCGTCGGAAAGCTCTTCAAAGCCGCTGGGCATCGAAGAGGCAGAATTCTGCGAAGAATAGTCGTTGTTGGAATAGGGGGCATTCGTCGTAGTGGAGTCGCTGTCCCGCCGTTTGCTGTCGCCAAAATAAACGTTTTCCACGTTGATTTCGGCACTGCGCCGTTTGTTGCCTTCTCTGTCTGTCCAATCACGGATCTGCAGACGGCCGGAGACAACTGCCAGACTTCCTTTCTGGAAGTACTTGTTGACGAACTCAGCAGAACGCCAGGCTACACAATCAATAAAATCCGTCTGCCGTTCATTGGTTTCACGATTTGCATAATCGCGGTCTACAGCCAATGTGAAGGTAGTGACGGGGGTCTGCGTTGATGTGTAGCGGAGTTCGGGATCACGCGTCAGGCGGCCCATGATAATAATGTGATTCAGCATGGGAAACTCCTTACTCTGCCCTGAGAGTAATCAGGCGGCGGAGAATACCGTCGGTAATGCCGAGAATACGATCGAGCTCTGCGGGGAACTCCGGACCGCTGGTGAACTTCATGAGGACATAGTAGCCTTCGGAAATATAGTTGATTTCATAAGCGAGCTTGCGCTTGCCCATTTCCTCAAGTTCATCCAGAGTGCCGTTTGCCTCAACGAGTGCCTTGAACTTCTCAACAACAGCCGCTGTTTCTTCTTCGGTGAGGTTGGGGTTGATGATGTACATAACCTCATACTTTTCGCTTGCTTTTGCCATGGTTTGCACCTCCTTCTGGTCTATTGGCCCCCGTTCCAAGCGGGAGCAAGGATTTGTCTGCCAAAGGGCAGGCTAAAATATTATAACGATTTTTATAAAAAAGTCAAGGAAAAATGTCATTTTCCCTGACTAAATTTGAAATATTTTTGCTTAATCGAAACAACAGGACATTCAGGACAGAATAAGCGAGCAGATATGCTCCACGTCGGATGCTGACAGATCCGCATACAGCGGAAGACAGAGGACATGGTCCGCTATATGGCGGGCAATCGGTGTGGAAGCCGGATCGAAGCCGGGGACACCCCTGTAGCAATCGAACGAAGTAGTAATGGGATAGAAATACTTCCGGGCGAGGATATTCTCCGCTGCAAGGATCTCATAGACATGATCACGGGAGTAACGGTAGCCATCAAAAACGACAGGAAAATACCCGTAATTGGAGTGGACACCGGGCTGGACACGGTTGAGCTGAATGCCTGGAATGCCGGAGAGAAGCGAGATGTAGTGCTCATACACCAGTTTGCGTTTTGCAATCTCTCCATCGAGATGGCGGAGGTTGCAAAGCCCCATTGCGGCACAGAATTCGTTGAGTTTTGCATTCCCGCCCACATCGGGAACGCTCTCGGGACCGTGGATGCCGAAGTTTTTCAGATCGTTGAGCTTGGTCTTCAGCGCATCGTCCGCATAGCAGACAGCACCGCCCTCAATGGTGTGGAAGACTTTGGTGGCGTGGAAGGAGAACATGGCGGCATCGCCGAAGTTTGCGGAGCTGACGCCGTTTTTTGTGACACCGAAGGTGTGGGCGGCGTCGTAAATCACTTTTAGGGAATGCCGCTCGGCGATGGCTTTAATCGCATCCGTATCGCAGAGGTTGCCGTAGACATGGATCGGGACGATGGCTACGGTTTTTTCGGTGATGAGAGATTCGATTTTCGAGGCGTCGATGGTGTAGTCGACCGGATTGATATCACAGAAAACCGGAGTGCAGCCGCAGCGGACGATCGCATGGGTTGTGGAAGCAAATGTAAAGGGAGAAGTGATGATTTCCCCGTGGAGGTCCATAGCGGTTAGGATGTTTTCCAGCGCGAGATGACCGTTGGTGAAGAGCGTAATGTTCGGGGTATTCAGGTAGCGTTTTAATTCCTCTTCCAGACGGAGATGCTTGGACCCCATGTTGGTGAGAAAACGGCTGTCCCACAGGTCGCGGATTTCCTCACAGTACTCCTCAAATTCCGGCATGGAGGACCGGGCGACGTTGATACGGTGTTGATCCATCGGATTATGACCTCCAGTCAATCAGGCTTTCGACCATGTCGAGATCGAAAACAGGAATGCCGAGCGCATCGCGGACGCGTTTGCGTTCAGAAAAAGAATCATCTATAAAAATCGAATCGGGACTCATATAGTCCGTTTTCGCGCCGGTTTCATCCAGACGGATGATCTCAGAAAAGAGAGAAGCGGGAATACAATTCTTTTCGAGATCGGCATAAATGTCCGTCGAATGGCGCGTCAGCAGGCAGAGGCGTTTGCCCTGGTTGAATGCCTGATAAAGGAACATCATCAGGAAAGCATTGACCTTGCCGCGGACGATCAGGGTATCATCAAAATCCACATAGACGGAGGAGTAGGAAAGACTGGTCCGGAAGCGGCTGATAAAAGCGCGGTCGAGGAGAAGTTCTTCCCGGTTAGGAATCAGAGACACGTCGATACCCCAGAAGTTATAAAGCGTCAGAAGCGGCATATTTATGCCGAGATTACGGGTCAGCCCCATGGTGCCGGCGATACGGGGGGCAATCTCCAGAAGCCGATACTGACCGGAGGCATTCTTCTTTACCTGGAAAAACCAGGCTCCGTTAAAGGAAAGACGCCGGTTGATATCCTCTGCGATCGACTGAAGCTCCTCTGTTAGAGGAAGATTGCGGGAACGGACAGCAATCCCGGCACGGATCCGTTCGCGGGAACGGGGACTGACGACGAGGAGAGAGCCGTGGCGGTCGGTAAAACAATCCACCGTCAGCTCCTCGCCGGGCAGATACTCGCAAATAGTGTATTCCCGGCCCTCGGAAAGCGCTTCTTCAAGATGGGCACGGTCTTTAATGATCCGGGCACCCTGTGAGCCCTGCCCGACAGCCGGCTTGATAAACACGGGATAGCCGGGGATTTCCTCTGCAGAGAGATAAAAGGACGGGAGATACGGCGCACCGCTGAGAAAACGATAGGTTTTATTTTTGGAACGGCAGATCTCTACGGTTTCTTTCGCGGAGGCAATCACCTCTGCATGGAGAGCATCGCGCTCTTCGGAAAAAAGCAGCAGGGCGCTGTCGTGAGCAGGATAGACATAGTCAATATGACAGGCATCAATTACCCGGTTCAGAGCGGGAATCAGAGCAGGATCGTCGACAAACGGAAGGCCGGACACACAGTTCTGAAAAACAAATTCCGCATGGCAGGGGACACTTGTGGCGCCGAAGAGCTTCACAAATTTGGAGTTTTTCAGAGCATCGTGGATTTCAAAGGCTATTTCCGTCCCGGCGGGGAAGACGAGAATATTTTTTACATCGGCCATAAGGCTACTCCTTGTACCCCTGCCTGCTGCGGTAAGCCGCGTGGAGCGAGGGGAACATGCGTTTCAGTGTGGTTTTCAAACGAAAAGAAAACGACTCCTGGCGGAAAAGAACGTCATACGGAGGACGCGTCATCTCCTCGACCTTCCCGCTGAGATAGAGCAGCTCATACCTGCGGCGAAGCAGCTCTGCCTCGGTGAGGGCCCGTTTTTCATCGTCCAAATGAGGCAGGAGCGTTTTCATCATTTCTATTTCACCGGTGACAAAAGAGATTTTCTTGTCATAAGCGCCGTCCCTCCCGCTGGACCAGGAGGCAGGATTGCTGTTGACCCGATAAACGGACATTGGGCTGTCCAGGAAACGGATTTTTCCGTTGAGGGAGAGCCAGAGAGCGATTGCATAGTCCGTAAAGCCGTAAGTAAAAGCAACGCGCTGAAAATCAGGGGGATTGCACATCCATTCTGCCCGGCCGACGATAGAGCTCGTGTGGAAACAGAAGCTCATCCCGCGGATAATTGTGGAAAACGGGACATCCCGATCGCCCGATTCGGGGAGAAGAAGGCTGTCCGGCCGGTCCCCTTCACAGAAGCGGTAGACAGAGTTGTGGACGCAGGCGGAATAGTCCGGATGCGCGTCCAGAAAATCAACCTGCTGCTGAAGCTTGGTGGGATCCTGCCAGTAGTCGTCCCCTTCGCAGTAAGCGACATATTCCCCGCGCGTGTTGGGATACATGACCTCTTCGTAGATGTTGACACTCTGGGAGAAGAGATTCTTTTCCTGATGGAAAAAGCGGATCACCTCAGGGTATTTCTCCTGATATTCCCGGAGAATGGCGGTGGTCCCGTCCGTCGAGGCATCGTCCGTCACAAGGACTTCGAACGGGAAATCCGTTTGCTGGGCAAGAAAACCGTCCAGCGCGTCACGGATATAGTTTTCGTGGTTATAGGCTGTGCAGTAAATGGAGACCTTGCATTCGTTGCTCATAAGATGCACCCTGTCAATGAAGTGCTGTTATTATATACCGAAAGACAGGACTTTTCAAGACAGGGAAAAGACTCGCCAGAACAGAGAAAAAGAACACTCCCGCGACGTATAGCCGTGGAAGTGCCAGAATGTCGTTTGTGAATCCCAAGCAAATGTGTCAGGCACCGTATGGGAAGGCGGGATAACCGGGATCGCTGTACATCCCGGTATAATCATCATAATACGAGCCTGCCCCAACCGTCGCACTGTTCCAATACCCCCAGGATGACAGGGATTTCCCGGCGTCAGTCACGTCCCGCAGATCCGCTGTGGAGTCTACGAGATCACTGGTATCTATGATCTGATAAAGCCCGGAATACGCATTTTTCGTACAGTCGATCTGCGTGAGATAATCCACATCGAAGGGGTAGAGAAGGGAGCCGTTCGCGGGGTTGAGCCGACCGTTTTGCCGGGTGAGCCGGAGAAAATAGTTAAGCAAAATGCCGGTGAATATGGCAGAGTCGTCATCGTAAGCAATAAAGGTATTCTCAAAATCCGCAGTGTCGTAAAACCGCCCGTTTGAGATGCTATAGATAATATCGTCAAGCGTTACCCCCTCGTGCAGCATCCTGAGAATGTCGTTGAGGCCGGAGCGGAGCACAGCACTGTCGACTACATCAAAGCCGTCAGGGGTGACAGAGCAGGCACTGTTGCCCTCACTGTTTGTCGCAAGCTCCGCGAGATACAGGCAGGCCAGATATCCGGAGACATAAGCGCTCACACGGAGGTCAAAGCAGGGCTCCACCATCGCCTCATATTCCTCCGGATCCATACCGGCCGGAAGGGCTGTCGCCGCAAACGCGTACTGAAGGCCCTCCGGGGTATACCATCCGTCGATCCCTTCCGCACCATAGATTCTGAGCTCGTCATAGCTAGCCTGCAGGGCCATGAATGCATTTTCAACTGCTGTTGCGGTCCCCTCCACGAACCACTTTGGGAATTCAACAGCCTGCTGATGTGCCAACGAGGCGGCAGCATCCTCTTCCGTGGCGTAAGCGGGAAGATAAGCCATATCGGGATCAATGACGCCCATCATACCGCTGCGGTTATAGTCTTCCATAAAAGCATGCATCATCTCGTGCGTCAGGATGCAGGAAAACGCGTCCAGGCTCGTGGGGTCCGTCGTCAGGCGGAGCATTCCGGTTTCGGGATTCCAGAGGAGATTTCCGGCATCATCTCTTTCGGCAAGAGTAAACGCGTTGACAACAAGACAATAGCTGAAAAATAGCCTGCCCTGATCATCCACGTCGAATGAACAGAGAACTCTGGCCATCGGAGCGTTGTTATCGTCATACTCGATGTTGAGCCCGATCTCCGTGCCGAGCTGATTGTTCCGGGCGGCTTCCTCAAAAGCGGGAAAGCTCGTCCTGAGCAGTTCCACAGCCTGCGGCTCTGCCCTGTATTTGACCATTTCGACCAGTTTTGCGAGTTCTCCGATCTCCATCACATCCAATGCCGACTGAGAGCAATGGATCGCCACGTCTCCGGGAAGGCCCGAAGTGTATTGGCTGAAGGCATACTCAGAATAGCCCGGAACAGCGACAGAAAGCAAAAGGATCAGGCTGAGAAGAAAGGAAATTGTTTTCTTCATGTTTTGTCCTCCTAAAGATAGTCCTATCCTCAGAACAGGGAATTGATATAATCCGGCCTCTTACAACAGATTCGATTGAAAGTCCGGCACACCGGCCGGGATTTTCTTTTATGGCAATCATTATACCATAGGGCAGGTCTGTTTGCCAATGTTTCCGGTTCGTTTCTTTTGTTGACGGTTTTCATAGGAATGAATATAATAATCTATATTTTTTTAAGCGGAGGGACTATGACGGATTTTCCTGATTTTATGAAGAACAAATTGAATCATATCAATCCCAGTCAACAGAATACGCCCGATATCGACGGATATTATTATGAAGGTGCCGACGGCAGCCAGATTTGCTTCTGGAGCTATTATTCAGACAGAGACTCAAAAGAAAACATCCATGAATTCGATGAATATGTTTTCTGTGTTTCGGGGGAATATGTGGAAATCTTTAACGGGGAGGAACATATTCTGCATTCCGGAGATGAGCTGCTGATCCCCAAAAAGACACCGCATCATGGACGAGTAACAAAAGGAACCAGAACCATCCATGCTTTCGGGGGAAAGAGAATCGTCTGATCCGGGAAAAAACCTTGCGATTCGAGGTCCTCAGGACACTTCTGGGTAAAAAGCAGGGGTGTTATCCTGTTGAAACAGCAATCCTATTCCGAAAACAGTGAATACAAATTATTTTTGGTTTTCCGAGAAAGTGTGCTCTTTCTGTGACATTTGCTGTGGTACAGTGTGCGAGCAAACAAAAGCTAATGATTGAACAATAAAGGAGAACCAAACAATGAACACCCTCGCTATGGAAAACACTTCTTCTCGTCCCATGTTCTATTCCAATCCGGTATTGACCCGCCTGAGCAGGGTTACCGAACGTGTGGACAACGGTGCTGCGACCTATGCCGGCATCGCCTCAAAAACCGCATTCTTCCTTCTGATTACCCTGGTCGGAATCGTGGCTCAGCTTATGGCAAAGGCCCTGTTTGCAGCGGAGCCTGTATGGCAGACGATTACGATCTATGAAAGATATACCCTTGCGCTTTCAAAGCCCGAGGCCATACTCTTTGGTGTCATCACGGTTGCCGCTTTTATTTCGGAATTTGCCGGGATCTTTATCCGGAGAACGATTCCTGTCTCCGGTGCCATCTACGCTGCCGGCCAGGGTTATGTGATCTCCTTCCTCGTTTTTAATGTACTGTCCGGTTATGAATACCTGGGTCTGGAAGCGCTGCTTCTCACCGTTGCTGTAGTCTTAGTGATGAGCTGGCTGTATACTTCCAACCGCATCAGAGACAACAAAAAGTACCGCACCGTGTTGCTGACGCTGTTTGTGGGATCCATCGCCATAGGGCTGCTGACCTTCGTGGCTGTTCTGATCCCCGTTACCCGCCCCTATGCGATTGCTATGCAGCAGAATGCAGGACTCAGCATTACCCTTGACGTTATCGGTGTTCTGATCGCCGCCCTGTTCCTGATCAGCGATTTCTCCCTGATTCAGAACTGCGTTGAGCAGAACTATCCCAAGGAATATGAATGGGCTGCGGCTTTCGGGCTGGTCTTCACGGTGACCTGGGTGTATCTGAAGATCCTTGACCTGCTGATGCATATGGCAAACAAGGGTAAGAATTAAGTTCGCTCCTGTAACGAACAGGGCTGCCTCAAAAGGCAACTCGGAAAAAGAATAAAAAACAGACTGTGGCAAAATGACAAAACCCGGGAGAACACTCCCTGGAGTTTTGTCATTTCGTGATGGTATATCATTTGCAAGGACAATCTTCGGCTCCCCTCTGCAGTGTTAGCTGTAAAGGGGAGCCGGTTTTTTAACGCTTGTTGCTCTGCCGCCAGATTTTCTGTTTTTCTGCAGAGGAGATCAATTCTTCGCGGAAGTCCGGATGGGCGATGCCAATGAGGGCTTCTGCCCGCTGCCAGGTGGTTTTACCCGGCAGAGTCGCTATGCCGTATTCCGTCACGATATTCGGGGCCTGCGTCCGCGGGGTGGTAATAATGTCTCCCCCTGTAAAATAGGGAATGATGTTGGAATGAAGCGTTCCGGCCTTATCGGTGAACGTTGCATGCATGGCAAGGAAGGCTCTGCCGTGTTCTGCCTCCATAGCGCCGGTGATAAAGTCCACCTGACCGCCGGTACCGGAGATCTGGCGAAGACCTGCGGATTCGGAGCTCACCTGACCGTAGAGATCCACCGCAATACAGCTGTTGATGGAAATAAAGTCATCCAGCTGCCGAATGACTGCGGGGCTGTTGACGTAGCTCATCGGTGCGGACAGAATGGCGTTGTTGTGATCAAGGAAGTCGTAGAGCTCTCTCGACCCGTTGCAGATCGAGAACACACCTTTGCCCCGGTTCAGCTTTTTCTTTGTGTTTGTGATTTTCCCGGCGCGATAAAGGTCGAGATAACCGTCGCTCATAAGTTCCGTATGCATCCCAAGATCCTTCACGTCAGATTCGGCGATCATGCTGCCGATGGAATTTGGGATACCGCCAATACCGAGCTGAAGGGTGCTTCCGCTGGTGATATAGGGAAAGATGTAGGAGGCTATTTTGCGGTCAGTCTCCGTCGCTGCGGGGCTCTTGACTGTGGGGATCGGGAGATTGCACTCCACTACGGCATCCACATCACAGATGCTGATATGGTCATTGGCAAGACCGGCAATGGTGGGCATCGTAGGATTCACTTCCACCACGATATGTTCTGCCGCATCGAGGATCTCTTGCTGGGTACAGTTCGTCAGACCATAGGAAAAATTGCCGTTCTCGTCCATCGGTGCGACCGTAACCATTGCGACATTCACCGGAGCATAGCCCTTTTGGTAATAGATTCCGTTATGCCGGAACATCATCGGCGAGTGATAAGCCCTCCCCTGATCGATGTATTTCCGATCCAGTGCGGAGCAGTGCCACAGGTTATATGTAAAAGACCCGTGCGGGTCGCTTTCTACGGTGTGAATCGGGATCATGGAGATCGCGTTGCGGATTTTTACATCGTGTACCTCTCCGCTGCGGGCTGCAAGAGCGGCGTCCAGCGCCTGCGGATAGGAGCAGGTCTCGCTGTAATCCACCCAGTCACCGTCCTTTACGATCTGAACAGCTTCCTCGGGTGAGCGGAGTTTTTGCGCATAAAGAGCCTGATAATCCATATTCGGGCACCTCCTGTCAGGAGAAATATACCATAAATCCTCTTAAGGATAAACAACTTTTTCATCAATCGGAGAACCGGGAGTCAAGCTCGTAATACTCAGACATCCTCTATTTCTTTTTTCGCCAGCCAGCCCCGGAACAAACCGCCCTCAAACAGGGAGATAATGATGAAGAAGATATCCACAAACAAGATAAAGATAAACGAAGGAATCAGGATGCGGGTGTATTTCTTGCCGCTGAAGCTGCCCCTGCAGATGCAACGGCCCATACGGGCGAGACAGAACAGCACACCTAAATTGAAGTACAGCAGAAGCAGGGCATTTTCCCCGAAACTGATCCAGGCATCCTTCGGGAAGAAACTGCCGGTATTGATCACGCTGAGGACGATGTTCAACAGTAGCAAAGCGATGTCGACCACAAACAAAATCCGGGTTACATTCAGCATTACGCCGCCGCCGATCCCGACACCGCCGCCCCACGAGAGCCCGACACGAGCGCAAAAGTTCTCAAAAACCTGCATCAAAGGCTCATTCTGCCGTCCTTCAATAAAGCCATTGTTTGCTATGCAGTACACATGGAGGCTCAGATGGTTTTCTTTACAGTAATCC
>JAFQZI010000128.1 GCA_017406005.1 Oscillospiraceae bacterium
ACTAAAACAGCGTTTCAGGACTGAGGTATGATAAAACAATATGGAAACTGAAAACACCATGGGTATATCATTTTCATTCAGGATCACCAACGATTCCGGAGAAGAAAAAACTTACGAAGAATACTGCAACGATAAAATGGACCGGATCAGGGGCATTATTTCAAAACTGGAAGTAATAAAGGACGAACTGGATGAGCTGATCTCTGAGGAAGAAAGCTTCCGTGACGAGCTGCCGGAAAAGCTGGAAGACTCTGAACTGTATGAACAGTCCGAGGATATCAGCAGCAATCTTGAAGATGCCGCCTCTGAGCTTGATAACAGCATTTTCTCTCTGAACAATATACTCTGATTTTATAAATAAAAACCTGCAGACAACAGATAAGCAGGCAGCGCGGGAGGGCCCCTGTTGGAAACCCCGTTTTCAACAGTCCCTCCCCCGCCTGCCGTTCCCCAAACCACCAGCCCATAAAAAAAGCACCCCTTCTCGGGATGCTTCCAGGATACAGAGCACGTTGCTCTAAGCGAACCGCTGTCGGGGCTTGCTCTGTGGGTGGTCTTCCACAAGGGAATCTGATTCAACATCAGACACACCCATCCTGTATTATTCCCCGGCTCCGCAGTAATAGGCTCCAATTGCCGTTCGCTACCGAGGAAAAATGTGGCTGCCAGGTGGCGAAGCCTGTGTGTAATAAGCTTAGCACTGAAACAGCCATTTGCATTCGCTGACGTCGTGGGAACACAGGGAGTTCCTGCCAACTCAGCCGTGGACCTGATATCAGCGTGACACACTATAGCACAAAGGAATGCGCTTGTGGTTGATTTAAAATCAACCAAGACAAAAATTTTTATGATATAATATGGTTATGCAAAAAAAGAATAGGAGTATAGAGGAAAATGACCGAAATTGTATTTAATGATCCTGTCGAAGGAGCTATGAAATTAGCTTCTTATTACTATAACGATATTAGTAATAAGATAATATCCTTGCCCCTCGAATTAAGCGTTGGGAACCTGCAAAAAGGAGTTTTATCTGATGAACGGTATCATCAGGTTCATTCCTGGTTCGCAGATGATCCCTGGCTGGACGACGATGGTTATTACTTTACGGAAGAAATGCAGAAAGAGCACAAGAAAATAGTAGAGGCACTCCTTGAGCAGCTTAAAGAAGAAACAGAAATACGGATATGGTACGATTACACAACGGATTCATTGTGCGGCTTTTATCATTTCATCTCCATGATTAAAGATTATGATGTTAAGATCCATGCTGTATGTTTTAACGATCACCCAAAATACAGGCTCCAATATAAAGGATTAGGATCTGTTGAACCAGATTTATTCATAGATTTACTTCAATTTGGAATAGATTTAACACCTATTGAACGCCGGTTTATTGAAAGAACGTGGCAGGAGATTGAGCAAACTCAATGTTCTTTCCGTATATGCTTAAATGGCCAAATAATGCCAGTACCGGAAGATTTCCTTGATAATTATATAAAATATTATATCCCCAAAAGTGGCTCTTTCAATGCCCATACTCTGGTTGGAGATATGCTGGGTTACACTCCAAGTGTTGATTATAATTTCTTAATGTGGAGAACAGCTACAGTACTTCATAAAATGAACTATGAACCTGTAAGGAATAACAAAATATCTGAAAATGCCCCTGCCCTCGCAAAATTTATTTTCAACAGCGATGAAGCAGGTATTGCTGCATCGTCTGATACTGCTTTTTACGACTGGATCGATATGCGCCATCATAATGCTTCATCAAGCTCCTACTATACCTCCATGGCACAAATTGACAAATTGCTGCAGGAATCCGTCTTCAATAAAACAGATTTCTTTAAAACGATTGCCAGCCTGTCAGATGAACAGTTAAAATACGTTAATACATATCTATATAAAACAAAGAAAGAGAACGGAAAACTTACTCCGGCAGATTTAAGGCTCGCACATGTAATAGCCATACGAAAAGCCTGATACTATATGACAATCAATAAAGAAAAACCAGACGGGGCTTTCAGTACCTTGTACATACGCAGCTTCAAAATTGACGAAGATATTCCTCCCGAAGAGTACTATGCAAAGCTGCCGGTAATCCAACACATCCAAAAAAGCGGAGGATTCACATTTACAAAACCGATTACCATTTTTGTCGGAGAAAATGGAATTGGGAAATCGAGCGTTATAGAGGCACTCGCCATCAATGCCGGCTTCAACCCGGAAGGCGGAACGCTGAACTTTTCGTTTTCCACCAAGGATTCACACTCGTCCTTATACGAATATCTGAGGATTTCCCGAGGGATACGGAAAAATACGGACGGCTTTTTCCTGCGTGCGGAAAGCTTTTACAATGCGGCTACTTTTCTGGACGAAACGCAAGAAATTGAAAAGAGATATGGAAGAGGAAGAAATGTATATCTTTCTTTTGGCGGCAAGTCTCTCCATAACCAGTCTCATGGGGAAAGTTTTCTCGCCCTTGCAGTACACCGCTTTTCCGGAAAAGGGCTTTTCATCCTGGATGAGCCAGAAGCCGCACTATCTCCGATGGGCCAGCTCAAGCTGATCAGGGTGCTTCATGAAAATGCAAAAGCTGGTGCACAGTTTATTATATCCACGCACTCCCCTATCCTGATCACAACACCGGGAGCGGACGTCGTCCAGTTCGATGAAGACGGCTTGCAGCATCTGCCATATAAAGAAACAGAGCATTTCAAAATCGCTACCGAATTTCTGAGCAATCCCGAAAGAATGCTGAAGATCCTGCTGGAATAGTCTGCATTCATGAACTACGAACGGTGGCTTTTAGACGCTCTTTCACAAACACAAAAGATATGATAAAATAATCCCAGGAAGGAGGTGAAGACATGCCCTACAGTGAACTGATCAAAAACTTTGAAAAAGTCCGTGATTACATGCGGGAATTCTATGTATTCGGCTTCAAAAGCCGTGAGGAATACACAAGAAGAAGCTCCCGGAGTTATGACGACGAGCGCCGCCGCATCGAAAGCTGGCTCGGAGGCTATATGGCTTTCCGGAATACTGCAGAAGGCAAAAACATCTTCATCTCCGTGGATAACCGCAATGTGCCTTTCAACCCCCTGCACAATGCCTGGAAAGCGAAAAGCTTTACCGATAAAGACATTGTGCTGCACTTCTGCATCCTCGACGTACTCGCAGACGATAAAGCCCTCACTTTGAATGAGATCACAAACCTTGTCGGTGACCGCCTTTCCCATACGGAAACCCCTTTTGATTTTGACAGCGCCACCATCCGCAACAAGCTGAAAGAGTATACGGAACTCGGCCTGCTCACTGCGGAGAAGCACGGCAGGGCCCTCTCCTACCGTCTTTCGGAGGATACGGTTGACCGGGAATCCTGGACAGAGGCTACTGCCTTCTTCTCGGAAGAAGCGCCTTTAGGCGTTGTCGGATCCTATCTGCTCGACAGGCAGGACGAAGTGCCGGAGCATTTCAGCTACAAGCACCATTATCTGCTGCACACGCTGGATACCCAGGTGCTGTACGATATCCTGTCTGCCATGAAGGGAAAACAGTTCATAGACATCAAAACCTTCAGCAACCGCAGGGAAACAGAAGGAAATTTCAGAGTTTACCCCCTGCGTTTCTACATCAGCACGCAGAGCGGACGGGAATATCTGCTGGCCTATCACTACCGTTTCCTCAAGCCCATGTTCTTCCGGCTGGACATGATCCGCTCCATCACCCCCGGTGCTTTTGAGCAGGAGCATGAAAAATATGAGGGTTTTGCTGAAAAACTGGACGAAAACCTCTGGGGTGTTTCCCTTGGCAGTGAATACAGCCTCGACCATGTGGAAATGACCCTGCATGTGGGTGACGGTGAAGAATACATCGTCAGCCGTCTTATGCGGGAAAAGCGCCACGGCCGGGTGGAAGCCCTGGACGAACACACCTACAGGTTCTCTGCGGATGTGTACGATGCCGGTGAACTGATCCCCTGGGCGCACAGCTTCATCGGACGCGTTATACGTTTCGATTGCAGCAACCGTTTTGCCGTTGAGCGTTTTTACGCTGACAACAAACGCATGGCTGAACTTTACGGCGGAGGTGGAGTGCCATGATTTTTTCCGAAATCTACGGCAGCTACTTCAAAGCTGTCTCCGCCATCCTCTCCAAAGCCGCAGACGGGCAGCTGACGGAAAAGGAGCTCACCCGCACGGTGATGGAACTTGCTTTCGGCGAGAGCATTGTCACGATCCCCGACAAGCTGAAAGACGGAAGCTGGCCTCTGCTCAAAAAAGACTACGGCACTCCCCTGCGCCATGCGCCTCAGATGCCTCTGAGCATGCTTGAAAAGCAATGGCTCAAGGCATTGCTGCTCGACCCCCGCATCCGGCTTTTCAATCCGTCCGTCCAGGGGTTGGAAGACGTTGAACCCCTCTTCACCCCGGACCAGTTCGTTTACTTCGACCGCTATTCAGATGGGGACGATTTTACCGATGTAGGCTATATCGTCCGTTTCCGAATCATACTGAAGGCGATACAGGAAAAGCGGAAAATCAGGATACGCTACCACGGACACAGAGGCATCCGCCATTGCAATGTCTGCATCCCCTACAAGCTGGAATATTCGTCCAAGGATGACAAATTCCGGCTCGTCACTGGGCAGAACGGCAAACCGATGACCATCAACCTCTCCCGCGTGAGCAGGGTGCAGCTCCTTGACCCCTGGGAAGACAGTGAGTACCGGCTGCCCCGGGAAAAACTGATTACCATTCAAATGGAGCTGTACGACAGCCGCAACGCTCTGGAACGCGTGATGCTGCACTTTTCCGATCTGGAGAAAGAAACCGAGAAGATCGATGCAAAGAATTACCGCATCACACTTTACTGCCGGAAAGAGGACGAAACGGAAATCCTGATCCGCATCCTCTCCTTCGGGCCGGTGTTGAAAGTAACCAGTCCAGACAGGATGGTAACCCAGATCCGGGAACGGATTGCCCGGCAGACCAGCCTGGATGAACAGGCAGCCAACCCATAAAAAAAGCGGACTTTTCCCTCCAGGGAAGAGTTCGCAACTTTTTTTTCATGATAAATCAATGCGAAAATGCTATTCTATGCTCGCAGACAGGAAAGATGCCCACAGCAATTGACTGTGATGAAAAACTAAATATTGTTTTACTTTTCCAGCGAATGGCCCTCTCCCGGCCAAACGAATTGGAGATTCAGAATGGCAACTTGAAACTCTGCAAAAGATGCATACAGCAAATAAAGCTCCGAATGCCCAGTGCTTCGCACGGGAGGTTGAGGGGGCGTAAGCTCCTGCATCTTGATTTTTGAAAGACACAGACAGCAAGTAAGAATTATTTTTTCATTTGTTCACTGCTGGACACCCGGTTACGGGCCGGGCTTTCGCGGAGTAGCGCCCGCATGAATTTTAAAACTGTGTCTTGAATTAATCTGCCGTGTAGTTCAGCTGGTAGAATAGGAGACTAAAAATCTCGGTGTCGTGGGTTCAATTCCCACCTCGGCAGAAACAAAGGCACCAACAGCAATCCGAATAGCTGATGGTATTAGCAGCGTGCTTATAACACGCGACAGCAGGTTCGAATCCTGCTTCAATAGTGCCTTGTACAAAAGGTGCGTACAGCAAAGTAATCTGTCTTGTTCAGTATCTGACAAATACTCCTTACCTTGCGTAGGGTACAGCCCGTCAAGGGACGCACCTTGATTTTTTTGACTATTATTCTATAAGGAGGTCTTTCCAATGCTGAAAGAACTGAAAAGAGAAGCCAATAAAACCTATACCGAAAACGGCGCAGTCAGCAACCGCAGCACCGGCAAAGACTGCCTTGACCTTTTCGCCACCATCGGCGCACTGCGCCGGCAGAGCGAAAACGAAATCGTCACGCGCTTTCTCCGCGCCTATACGGAAAACCCGGACATCGCCATGAAGATCCTGTTCTACTCCAGGGATATCCGCGGAGGCCTCGGAGAACGTCGCGTTTTCCGCACCGTTCTGAGATGGCTGGCGGAAAATGAGAAGGACTCCCTCATCCGCAACCTGCCCTACATTGCAGAATACGGCCGTTGGGATGATCTGCTCGTGCTGCTCGACACACCCTGCCGTGCGGAAGCTATGGCACTGCTTAAAAAGCAGTTCCGGGCAGACCTTGCCGCAGCGGAAAACAAGGGAGAAGTCTCCCTGCTCGGCAAATGGCTGCCCTCTGTAAACGCCTCCAGTGTGGAAACCGTCAGCATGGCAAAACAGATTGCCAGGGCATTCGGACTCTCTGACAGGGACTACCGCAAAGCCCTGGTAACCCTCCGCACGCAGATCCGCATCCTGGAAAACAACCTGCGTGAAAGGGATTATACCTTTGACTATGCGAAACAGCCCTCCAAGGCCATGTTCAAGTATCGCCGTGCCTTTATCCGC
>JAFQZI010000013.1 GCA_017406005.1 Oscillospiraceae bacterium
ACCGTCTTCTCCGGAGTTATGATCGCCCTGATCCCGATTGTATCCACCCTGACCGCAATTCCTGTTCTTGGTGAGAAACCTACGCTGAAGCAGCTTTTCTACAGTGCGCTCTCTGTCGGAGGAGTTGTCGGAATCGGGCTGCTTACAAATAGCAGCGGCAGACTCGACTGGATTGGCGTTGCAGGTCTTCTGGTAGCAGTCTTTTCGGCTGTAGCTTATACTCTTCTGAACAGAGGCATCTCCGGTCAGTATACCCCTTTTGAAAGAACGTATTTTATGCTCGGTTTCGGTGCCTTTGTGTTTACTGTTATGGCAGCTTTCTCAGTACACGGAAACATTGCTCTGTATTTCAGGCCATTTGAAGAACAGAGCTATCTGGCAGCTATTTTATTTCTTTCGGTCTGTTGCTCGGTTATTGCCTATTTTCTCTCCAGTTATGTGATTACAGGTTTGCCGGTTGCCAGAGCTACGGTATTTGCAAATCTGACGACTGCTGTATCTGTTTTTGCCGGTACGGTCTTTCTTCACGAACCGTTCTCTGCCCTCGGGTTGCTGTTCTGTATTCTGATTCTGATCGGCATTTACGGGGTACAGCGCGGTGCTGCTTCTGGAGGTGCAGGGAAATAATACAATCACAAGTTGACATTCATGAAAAGCTGCATTTTGCAGAAGCCGCCTGATTCAGCCCACGTATAGTATAAATAACAAACCCGGGATCTGTCGGATTTCTCCGCCGGATCCCGGATTTGTTTTGCCTGTATGAATATTCTTTTTTCCTGGTTTGCTGTTTTATATCAGTTCTCCCATCAGTTCCTCCAGAGCTCCCTCCAGCCAGTCGTAATCCGGCACAGCAAGATACTCCTTGTTGTCGCGGATCTCCTCAACGGGCGTATCAAAACCGCCGTAATCGCAGAAGTTTGCAAGCACGGCAAGTGCCTGGAGATCCTGCGCCTCAATGACCATACTGTAATTGGCTCTGTGATCTTCATCAGGATCGGCCTCTGAAAGGTCTGCAGCCACACCCCAGTAATATTCGTTCACGGAACCCAAAGCCGCCTGGTATTCCCCTGCCTCAATGCAGGTTTTCCAGAAAACCGTTTTCCCTGCGGCAATCTCCTGTTCTTCCAGATCTCCGAGAATGTACAGGAGCAGATCGCGGTCAGGTGTTGCACCGGTAAGTTCACTCAGCAGCACTGCAACCGCTTCCATATCATACCATATCTCCTGAGCAGCCGGATTACGGGCAAATCTTTTCGGAAAGGTAGTCGTATAGTCGTAGATCTGACAGGTTTTCGTCACCGGGCTGTAGAAATCGACCAGTGCATAGGCCCCGAACTTGGGATAATACGTGATCGATTTGATAACAGGTTGATGCTCCGCGATATACGCCTCCATCTCCTCGATCGTCTCGAACTCGGGAAGCTCTTCATCATCGGAATAGTAGAAATCCGATACGCTGATCGATCCGCTCAGAAAGTATTGGCTCTCAGCGATAATTACGACATCCGCTTCCTCCATGGAGGCAGCGCGAAGCTCTCTCGGAAGCTGGTTCATCAGGTCACACCGCAGCCACACGCGGCTCTCCCCGATATCTATACCCGTAAAATCATCCGGGAAATCTTCGACAAAACTGTCCGGATAACCTGAATCATACTCCGTGAATTCCTTCTCCGGCAGCCAGCGCTCCAGGATGACAATTCTGAACTGTCCGAAGTCAAATTCCCCGAAGTTGTCCGGATCATATTCCTCCAGTCTGTCCGACACTTCAATTTTTCCGGAGTCCGCATCCATTGTGAAAAGCGCTTCATCAATGCTCGGCAGTCCAGAGCTCAACTCCGCCCGGGCAATGATCTCATGAACCCTGTCAGATATTCTGGAGGAGTTCAGTCCGGAAGCCCATGCCGAACATGTCAGGCACGACAGCAACATGCTTACCAGGAGAACGGTCATCAGAATTTTCTTCGCCATGGCTTTTATCTCCTTTTATTTCTTTTATTATTCGTGGATTCCGGACTTATTATCCCTTATTTATGTCACCTTTGTCAATCATTTTCTGCAGGAACTGCAGCCATGCAGATCACCACAGAGGAGTGCCCACCACAGCTTGGATTATGGTCTGGACAAACCGGGAATCTGCTTTAAGGGGATGTCTGATTGACTTGATAATGAGATATGTTTATAATGAACCTGACAGATCACAATTTGAAGCAGGTGAAGTTCTGATGAAAAAAAATATTGGAAAGCGTTTGCTCTGCTGTCTGCTTGCAGCTTTGTTCATACTGTGTTGTGTTCCCCTGCGGAGTGAGGCCGACAGACAGTACGGTACCATCACCTTCTCAACCATGGAAGAGCTCCGGGGCTTTTGCGATGAGGCAAAAAACTTTTCAGGCAAATCCCTGTCCTGTGAAGAAGCAGATTTCATGATTTCCGAGGATTTGATTGTTCCTTCCGGCAGACTTGTTACTTTTCGGCACTTTACGGTTCCTGCAGGAATTACTTTTACCATCATGGGAGGTGCCGAGGTTATGGCGTATGGCCTCACCGTGCAGGGTGAACTCATTAACCGTGGCACTGTATTTCAGGGGGATCTCTCCGGAGAAGGAGAAATACAGGACACGGAGATCATAGCCCGCATTCCAGGGCATGTCGTAAATAAGGGCGAAATGACCCTGACTGATGTATTCGGGCAGCGGAACATACAGTGGCTCGGCAGCCACTTTACCATGATTGAGACGGACAGTTATAGCCAGAAGCTGCAAGCAGAAGTTAG
>JAFQZI010000129.1 GCA_017406005.1 Oscillospiraceae bacterium
ATACATCATGGCCTCCATGTGCAAGATTTTTGATGGTTTTCAAGCATTTCCCTTGCATATATTATACCATGTTGCAGCTGAAAAGTCCCTTATTTCTTAGCTATTCAAGCATTTCTTTTGTTTGCAGTAGACACTAATTATCCTTTCATGGACGAAGGGAGGGCACGAATGCCCTCCCTTACTGATTCTATAGGAGTGAAAAGCTGAACGGATCAGCCATTGCTCTTTTTGCCGCTTGCCGCAAAGATCCAGAAGATTGCAAGCAGGATTGCGGAAACAACGTACCAGATCATCGGGTTGTGGCCGAAGAAGTCAATCATCTGACCGGCCAGAACGAAGGCCATCACGACGGGAACGACAAACTTCACGCAGACACGATAGAAGGACTTGAAGCCCTCAGAAGGATCGCCGTGGGCGACTTCATCCAGCACCAGATCGGGGCTCTTCTCCCAGCCGATCATCAATGCCATGAGCATGGCGCCGAGAGGCATTGCGATACCTTCAGACCAGCAGTCCATGAAGTCGAGGAAGCAGTCAAGGAAGACAGGAGGTGCGGAAATGCCGAGCAGGCTTGCCGGGCTGAAGTTGGAGCCAAGACCGTCAGCTGCAACGACAACAGCCTCGATGAGGATGAGCAGGGAAACGATGAGAACTTTGCTCTTACGGGTATCGCCCTCACCCTTCTGCAGATCCTTGTCGATCCAGTGGGCTGCGATGGTTTCCATCAGGGAGATAGCAGAGGAGATAGCAGCGATCAGAACGAGGACATAGAAGATAACGCCGAAGAGAGGTCCGATCTTGCCCATGTTGGTGAACACGTCCTGCAGAGTGACGAAGAGGAGGTTCGGGCCGCCGAGCTTGATCTGGCCAACCGGAGTACCGTTTGCGATGCCGTTTGCAACAGCAGCGGGGATAACAGCGATACCGGCCATCAGAGCGATTGCAGTATCAGAGATAACAATGATAACAGAGTTCTTTACGAGGTTCTCTTCCTTGCTGAGGTAGGAGCCGTAGGTCAGGATGGCGCCCATTGCCAGAGACAGGGAGAAGAACATCTGGCCGCCGGCCGTACCAAGAACGCTGACGAGATTCGGGGTGGACTCAATGAAGCCGCCCTTTACCGCATAGCCGGGAACGAACATGAACTTGAGGCCTTCAACAGCATTCGGAAGGGTCAGGGAACGGACAATGATGATGAGAAGCATCACTGCCAGAGCCGGCATACCGACTTTATTGAACTTTTCAATACCGCCGGAAACGCCGCCCTGCACGATAACCATGCAGATGACGATAAACAGAGTGGTGAAGACAACGCATCCGATCGGGGTGGTCAGCATTGCGCCGAAAACTTCACCGCCGGTCATTGCGACAGCTTCATTACCGAAGCTGAGCTTGGTCATGTTCAGAGCGATGTACTGCAGGCAGTAGCCGCCGAGAACGGTGTAGAAGCTCATGATAAAGAAAGGTGCGATTGTTGCGAGCCAGCCGATCCATGCGAACTTCTCAGATACCTTTTTATAAGCATCAATCGGGCTGAGCTTTGTCTTACGGCCGACGGCCAATTCGGAGCACATGATAATCATGCCGACGAAGATAGCCAGGAGCAGGTAGACGATCAGGAAGACAAATCCGCCGCACTTACCCATTTTGTACGGGAAGCCCCAGATGTTGCCCAGACCGACCGCGGAACCTATTGCGGCCATCAGGAAGCCGAAGTTTGAGCCGAAAGAACTACGTTTGTTGTCCATAGTTTTTTCTCCTTTTCCAATAAATTCCGTTTTGGGAAAAACAAAACGATACAGGTATTTTAGCACGCGGCGGTGTTTTTGCATACTGAAAAAGACGAAATTATGTATGAGAATTTCTCATACATAACTCTTTTTACCTCGGAAATCCGTTTTGCTGATAGTAGTTGCGGGCGAAGCGCAGAAGGATTTCGGCCTCCTGCCCTCTGTCGGCCCCCGTTTCCGCGCCGAGGAGGCAGAGGATGATCTGATGCGTCTCTTTTCCGACAGTGACGGGAAGAGAGGCGGATATACAGTAGCCTGCGCGGTTGGTGGAGCCTGTCTTGAGGCCTGTAATGCCCGGCATGTTGAAGAGGAGCGGATTGGAATTCGCCACCGTGTAGGAAAGGGACGGCATGGAGGCAAAGGCCTGAGAGGTGATTTTTGTGATCTCCGGGAAGGACTTCAGCACATAAGCGGAAAGCCTGAAAAGATCATAGGCAGACATACGGTTCTGCAGCTTGGCAGGGACGGCCGTATCCGTAAAAATCGGAAGGCCGTTCGGCGTATAGAATTCCGCGGAGTAAAGACCGAGTTCCTGCGCACGGCTGTTCATCAGGGAGACAAACCTTTCCTCCGAACCGGCAACCAGCTCGGCAACGGCAACCGCTGCCTCATTGCTGGAAGCAACCAGCATGGCATCGAGCAGTTCCGAAGCGGGAACCTCCTTCCCGGCTTCCATGAAGATCATGCCGTCGGCCGAACGGGATACCTCTTCGACATGGGGCGAAATCGTGAACACGGTGTCGTATCCGACCTCTCCCCTCTGTTCCGCCTCGGCAAAGAGAAGGTACGTCATCAGTTTGCTCGTGCTGGCGATGGAGACCTTTTCGTCATGGTTGAGGGCACAGAGGATCACCCCGGTGTCCGCATCGCCGAGGACGAAACTGCTGAGATAGGCAAAATATCCCTCTGCCTCAAGCGTAAGGTAGTCAGGCGCGAAAGGACGCTCCGGATAAAGGCGAAAGGCGTTCTCGCCGGTTTTCTCCAGTGTGACATCCAGCATGAGCTGCACGTCAACCAGGCTCATATAGAGATCGTGCCAGCCTTCACGGAAGGTGTAATACTTTCGGTCGGCGCCGTCGACAAAGATCCGGTTGCGGGAGAACGCAAGCCAGACTTCCTCGCGGGAGGCGGGAGAATCCTGTGTGATTCCGCTGCCGGCTGTCAGGGCCGGCTGGCCCATCCGGAGGGCGTTATACTCGCCGTCCTGCGCGGTATTGCCGTAGGTAAAGCTGAACTGCTTTGCCGTACCGTCCAGAGCGGAAGAGAGATCCGCCAGGGAGAGGTAGATGTTGTTCTCGTAATTGGCATCATAGGCGCGCACGGCAGAAGCCCTGTCCCCGACGTACAACGTGAGGGAAAGCGGACGGAGAAAGTGATAATCCACCGCAAAGGCAGCACCTGAACCGGCAACAAGCAGCAGCGCACAGAGCAGAAAGGAAACCGCTGCGCGCACGACAGACCTGCGGGAGTGCAGAGAATGCTTCATTTCATCCGGTTGGTGAGGCGGCCGATGCCCTCTATCTCGACATCGACGACATCTCCTTTTTTCAGCCAGGTCTTCCCGCCTTCGAGAGCAACGCCGCTCGGTGTGCCGGTAAAGATGAGATCTCCCGGTTCGAGGCAGATATACTTGGAAGCATAGCTGACGATATCGGTGCAGGAGAAGATCATATCAGAGGTTGTGCCGTCCTGGCGGAGTTCTCCGTTAACATAACTCCTGATCTTCTTCCCTTCTTCGGGGTGATAGCCTTCAGCGGTAAGGATGAACGGGCCGCAGGGGCCGAACCCCGGCATGGTCTTGCCGATCAGCCACTGGCCGCTGCGCATCTGCGGATCACGGCAGGAAACGTCATTCCCGCAGGAATAGCCGAAGATATAGTCCTGCGCCTTTTCCGGAGCCACGCCCCACGCCTTTTTACCGATGACGATGACAAGCTCGGCCTCATAGTCATACGTTGTCTCCCAGGGAGGGAGCTCAACTTCCGCATCGGCCGGTGCAAGGGCATCGGAATATTTGGAAAAGAGGGCCGGCGAATCATAGGTCTTCATATGGGTGTTGTCCGCATGGCGCTGATAATTGAGCCCGACACAGACGATTTTGCACGGGTGGTTTACCACATTGGCGAAAACAGGATTTTCGACCGTGGGAAGGGCCGGGCAGAGGAACCGGGCAGCCTCTTCAGCGGCGTTTTTTTCAATCAGCTCCTCCATGGTAAGGGGAAAGCCGGCTGCGGTGAGGTCTTTAAGGCCGGAACCGTCGTCCGCGGCGAGATGGATGGCGCCGTCGATAAGAATGTTGGCAAATTTCATTTTTCTATCCTTTCTCATTCCGTAAAGTGGATATGGCTGTTGATGTGATCCTGGCAGAAGCAATGGTAACCGACGCATTTGGAGCAGTAGCGGAACTCAAGGTCCGGGTAGTCCGTATCCGTGCGGCCGCAGACCGCACATTTGTGCCGATAAAGGCTGGAGGCCTGTTCGCGGCGGATCTTCTTCGCCGCCCTCTGGAAGTTGATGGTGGTATTGCTCTTTTTGAAAATCCCGAACATGCGGAGCAGATCATCTCCGCAGAAGAGGAAGAAGTTCAGAATGGCCACCACAGGGATCAGGTTTGCAGGGAAAGGCAGGGAAAAGACACCGAAGAGGAAGAACACGGCGTCCACCAGAGCAAGCCACTTCATCTTGACAGGGATAATGAAGAACAGCAGCACCTGCATATCCGGGAAGAGGGCGGCAAAGGAAAAGAACATGGAGAGATAGATATACTTCGCCGTAAGGCTGATTGGTATGCCGGCTATAAAATACACGAGAAAGCCGTACAGAACGGTGAGGATGACTCCGGAGAAGAAATAGATATTGAACCTGGCCGTCCCCCACTGTCGCTCGAGTGTGGTGCCGATGAAGTAATAGAAATAGAACGCGATGAGGGCAAGGAAACTAGTACTCGGCGGGATAAATACAAAGGAGATCAGCCGCCAGACATGCCCGTGGAGAATATAGTAGGGATTGAAGGTCATATACGGGAGAATGCGCGGATTGACCATATTGAGCAGCCACATAACGGCACTGGCGATCGTCAGATACCGCATCAGGTTCGGGATGCCGAAATCCGGATGCTTCACACAAAAGATGTCAATCTTTTTTCTCATGAATCTTCCTCCTTGAGGGATAAAATCTTATGCTTATCATACTATCTCCGAGAGAATATTTCTATAAAATATTTGTAAATTAGAGGAAAAAATGCCTTTTCTTTGATCCCGTCTTGTGCTACTATTAGAGCACTATGGAAAAGAATGACTATGAACTGAAAAATGAAATCATAGAAGGCAGAAACGCCGTGATCGAGGCACTGCGTGCTGAGCGGAGCATCGACAAGATCTACATCAACAAAGGGGATGTGGACAAGACACTCGGGCACATTGCCTCAAAAGCCAGAGATGCGGGAATCGTTGTGGTGGAGTGCGACAGGCGGAAGCTCGATTTTATGTCCGTCACCAAGGCGCATCAGGGCGTTATTGCCGTATGCGCGGTGCGTGACTACTGCTCTGTCGACGAGATCCTTGCGCTGGCGAAAGAGCGCGGAGAGGATCCTTTCGTCATCGTCTGCGATGAGATCAGCGATCCGCATAACCTGGGTGCGATCATCCGGAGTGCGGAATGCGCCGGGGCACACGGCCTGATCATTCCCAAACGCCGCAGTGCAGGCCTCACGGCCATTGTGGACAAGGCATCCGCCGGAGCCGCTGAGCATACAAGAATCGCGCGCGTGGCAAATATCCCCGCAGCGCTGAAAGAACTGAAAGAGCGCGGCCTCTGGGTGTACGGTACGGCTGCCGACGGCAAAAACGATCTCTGGCACACGGATTTTTCCGGGCCGGTAGCGCTGGTGATCGGCTCTGAGGGGGACGGGATGGGCCGCCTTGTGCGGGAGTGCTGCGACTTTATCGTAAGCCTTCCGATGAGGGGGCAGATCAGCTCGCTCAACGCATCGAATGCGGCAGCGATCACCATGTATGAGATTTTGAGGCAGAGGATGGAAAAATCGGATGGATAACGAACCTTTCAACAATCTGCTGGATCTGGACGATTTTAACGAGATCTATGCCTCTATCTACGGGGAACTCAGCGCGGCAGACGAAGATGATCCGGACAGGGCATTCGAAACGGAGGGCACTTCCGTAGATGAGGCGATCCTCGGTCTCAGCAGCGCTGAACCCGACAGGTTCGCCGACAGAATACCGGCCGCCGTAACAGAAGATGCCCAGAAAACCATGTCTGAGGAGGATCTTTTTGCGAAAGCGGAGGATTCCTTCGCTGCAAAAGAGGAAGCGCCTGCACCGCAGCCAAAGCCCGCTCCGGAACCGCCGGCAGCGGAGGATATCAGCTTTGACCCGCGCTTCAATATAGACCGGGATTCCAAAGGCAGAAAACGCAGGGGGTTTTCCTATAACGGGAAGACCGTCAGCTCCGGGCAGGACCCGAATTACCGGCCGCATGAAAACCCGAAATACGAAGAGCTGAAAGCCTCGTATACGGAGTATGAGGATGAGGCTTTCAACCGGCTGTTCTCCGAAGCGGAGGCTGCACCGGAGGAGCCGGTTCCCGCGAAGAAGAGATTCGGGTTTTTCCGCAGAAAAGAAAAGGAACCCGAACCGCCTCCCTTTGAAGGCGTCGATCTGCCGGCCGCAGAAGATTTCTCTGAACCGGCGGACAGTGATACTATTGAGCAGGATGAGCCGGAATCGGCAGACGGGATTTCTTTGGAACAGGAAGAACTGTTCCCGGAAAGGGAATCAGCGCTGTATGAACCCGATGCTCCCGAAGAGGTCGATGCAGAAGCGAGAGCAGGGAAATTCAGATTCCGCTTTCAGCACTTCACAAAGGAAGCTGATGAGCTTACCCCGGAAGAGGAGGCCTCCTTTGCACAGGATACCGGCGATGAGCCTTCTTCCGCATCCTTCGGCAAATTCCTCACCTCGCGTGTGGCAGGCATTATCCTGAAGCTGAGAGGGAACGTCCCCTTTATTTCACATGCGGGCACTATGGCCGAAGAGGAAGAAGACCTCGGCGAGGAGCTGCCGGTTATGGCTGCATCCAGCTACTATTCCGCACAGATCTATTCGCTGCGTCTCCGGACGAGACTTGCTTTTATCCTCTGGTTTATCCTGACGTATCTGTCCCTCGGGCTGCCGATCCCGGGCATGTTGCAGTATCTGCCCGTTAAGGTGGCTACCTGCATGGCACTGCAGCTCACGATCATGATCCTCGGGCTCGAACAGGTGACCAATGCCGTCACCAACCTGTTCCGAAAGAAGTTCGGCGCCGATGCGCTTGCCGTGCTCTCCTGTCTCCTGACGGTTTTCGACGGGGTTGCCGTACTGAATGCAAGGAACGTTTATGCTCATGTTCCGCTGTTTGCGGTTTCTTCGCTTTCGCTGCTCGGCGTGATGCTTTCTTCGCTGCTCAGCGCGAGAGGCCTGCGCAAGGCGCTGCGCGTGCCGGCAATCGGCAAACAGGTTTACTGCGTGACAGCGGAGACCAACGTGACCGGACAGGACATCACCATTCTGAAGTCCGCGCGCCCAACCACAGGTTTTGTCAGACGGATCGAAGAAGCGCCCATTGATGAGACGGTCTTCCGGAAACTCTCCCCGCTCGTTTTCCTGGCCGCACTGGTGCTGAGCATCGTCACCGTTATCGTCAAGAGAAGCCCGGCGAATATCCTCTATTTCTTCTCCTCAATTCTGGCTCCGGCTGTTCCCTTTACGGCACTGCTCGGCTTCGCGCTTCCTTTCTTTGTCGGATCGAACCGCATTTTCGGCAGCGGGGCCGCACTGGCAGGCTGGTCCGGCATCAGTGACATCGGAAACAGCAAAAACCTGATTGTGACAGACCGCGATCTTTTCCCTGCGGAAAACATTGAAATTGAAAACGTCCGCATTTTTGCGGATTACGATGCAGACAAGGTTATCACCTATGCGGGGAGCCTGATCCTGGTATCCAAATGCGGACTTGCGCCGGCCTTTTCCAAGCTGATGATGGAAAACGAGTGCGCCCCGGTGCGGATCGACAATCTTGCTTTCCTCGCGGGCGGCGGCATCAAAGGGATGGCGGAAGGGCACACGGTGCTGTGCGGCGGCAGCGATGTTATGCGGCTGATGAACGTACGCATCCCCTACCGGCTGGTAAGCCCAACGACCGTTCTGCTGGCAATTGACGGCGTGCTCTACGGGATTTTCAACATCAAGTACACGCCGGATCCGAAAGTCAGAAAGGCGCTGGTCAGCCTGATGCGCTCCAACCGGCATGCGATTTTTGCCATCCGGGACTTCAACATTACGCCGGAATTTATCCGGGACTGCTTTGACGTTGCCACGGACGGTTATGACTTCCCGCCCTATACGGAGCGCTTTCCGATCTCCGAAGCAAAGCCCTCGGAGGACAGCCTGGTTGCTGCAGTGGTCTGCCGCGAGGGGCTGGGACCTTTGACCGACGTGGCGGATACCGGAAGGAGCATTTTCGTCGTCTCGCGCATCAACACGCTGATTTCAGCCGCGGCTTCAGTGCTCGCTCTGCTGTTCTCCTTCGTCCGCCTGACGGTATACGGTTCAGCAGGCGTCGGAACAGGCCTTCTGGTCATGCTTCTGTTCGCACTGCCGGTGATGATCCTCGGGCTGTTTACTACTTCTGTGAATTAAAATTTCCACCGGCAACAGCCGGTGGATTTTTTTATTCGCAAATTCTTTTTATAACTTTAATCAGACCCTCCAGGTCTCCTGGATCGACCACGTTTTCGGGGAGGCAGCTCTCCGGGCTCCCCCCGGAGCGATAGGTGACCACCGGCGTCCCGCAGGCGGCGGCCTCCAGATTCGTCGTCGGGTAGTTTTCCTCATAGCTGAGGTTGACATAGACCGATGCCAGAGTATACAGCTCGGCAAGCTCCCGGACGTTATTCGTCTTTGTGAGGCAGAGCAGGTCCGCTTGATCTTCGGAACGGTAGCGGAAAACATTCGGCGCTTCGCGTATTCTGTCGCGGTCGGGCAGATTCTTCTGAATCCGGAGGATCTGCTTTTCAAACAGGCCCACCACCATCACGGCGTAATCCGGCGAAAGCCTTTGGCTGAGCTCAATATAATCACGCAGGCCTTTCCGCCAGTCCCACGAGCTGGCGACACCGAGGATGACCTTCTTCCCTTCCAGGTGAAGCTTCGAGCGGAACTCGCCCTCCGTCGGCACGAAAGCGGAGAGATCGATTTTGTTGCGGCGAACTTCCACTGGATATTGCCCCATAAAGCTCTGCTTTGTCAGATCGGCAAGCCATTCCGAGGGGCAGATGATCGTCATATCCTTCACGCCGGTGAATGCCGCCTTTTTTCTGGCGTAATTATTTTTGCTGTTGTCAAGCCCGAAACAGGACGGATATCGCTTCAGAAGCGGGCAATGGCTGCAGCCGGTTTTCCACTTTTCGCAGTTTTCCGCGGAAAAATAACAGCAGTGGCCGGTAAACGCCCAGCAGTCATGAAACGTCCAGTATACTTTCATGGCCGGCCTGGATTTGATCCAGCGGAAAAGGAGCTCATAGTTCAGATAATATCCGTGGATCACATGAAGCCAGAGCACATCCGGGTCATATTTCTCTGCCCAGCGGAGGAACTTTTTCGTTGCCCGCACGGAGGCAAGCCCCTGCCTGTCCAGCGCCATAGAGGCAACGCCATGCACCGCCAGATTGAGCCGATCGCCGATCTTTACCGCATATTTTTGGTATTTCTCAGGAACATCAAGCCTGCCGTAGGCAATTTTGCACTCCCAGCCCTGCGCTTCATAGTCTTCCGCTATTTCAGCGGCAATCCTGCCGATACTCCGGATCCCGCAGACCCCGCTGATCTCCAGCAGTCGTTTTTTTTTCATTATTCTTCTCCTGTAATAGAAAAGCTATCCACCTACCCAGCTCGCGATCGAGCACTAAAAAAGAGGAAAAATGTTGTCTTCGCGAGCCATAGTTAGAACCAATTACGAAGTAATCTGTCAAAAAAAGGCGCTGTGCGGTAACACACAGCGCCTGAAAACTCCTGCTTGTTTTATTCTGCCGTAAAGGGGATGCCGGCTTCCTGTGCATACTGCTCTGCGTAAGAGCCTTCGGCAACGGAGAGCGTGAGGCGCGGACAGTCTTTAAAAGCATCTTCCCCGATTTCAGAAACAGAGGCCGGGATGGCCAGAGACTCCAGGGAAGTGCAGAACTGGAACGCCTTGGGGCCGATCTTCTCCAGCGTGGATGGCAGCTTGACAGACTTCAGACCCGGGCAGAACAGGAATGTGCCGTCTTTCAGCTCGGTAATCCCTTCCGGAATGGCAATCTTTTCCAGGTCATTGCAGCTCTGGAAAGCATTACGCCCGATCGACTGGACACTATCGGGAATCGTGATATACATCAGCTCTGTGCAGCCATGGAAAGCATAGTCTCCGATTTCCTTTACACGGCTGGAGAGCCTTATATTGACCAGATCCGTATTGAACTCAAACGCAGAAGTTCCGACAGATGTGACATACCGATGACCGACAGTAGAGCTCAGATGCAGGTCATGCCCCGGGCCGAAAAAGCCGACAATCGAAGCTTCCTCATCATTAATAGCTTTAAAGCGATAGCAGCTGCTCGTGAAGACTTCCTCTTCTTCGTCCGCCAGAGCGATAACAGAGCATGCTGCCAGCAGAGCAAGTGCCAAGAGCACAGCAAAAAACTTTTTCATAGCCGTTTCCTCCGGAAGCGATACTTCGATAATAGATAAATGGATTATAGCACGCACAACAGTAATTCGCAAGGCAGTTTCTGCACTTTCTGCGCATTTTTCCATAAAGCACTTCTTGAGATCTTTATTTTCTCTTGTAATAGGGAAAGATTTACGGTAGAATAACGCAACTGAGCAGATGTCCAGATAATAAATGTGATACAGGAGAAAAAATGAATCGGATAGAAGCGATACAGCAGTATGAAGCCGCGCTGAAGGCGGGGCAGAAGTATTACAATGATGCGATAAAGAGGAGCATGTACCCGTATCCGCTGGTACTGGATGAGATCCTGGACGAAAGGACGATTGCAGGCCGGACGGAACTCGGGATGGTAAACATACCATCGGAGCTGATTATCGGGACGAAATCGGCCGGGAGGATTGCCGCACTGGCCGGGAACTTCATGCCAATTCTGCAGGAGAACACTGAGTTCGGCGCCAAGTGGATTTCCCTCTGTGCGGCACACCTCAGCGACGAAGGGATCCGCGACCCGATCCAGTGCTATGAGTATCTCGGGAAGTTCTATATTGTAGAAGGCAATAAACGCGCAAGCGTACTGAAGAGCTTCGGTGCAACGGCTATCCCGGGGTATGTAACGAGGCTGATCCCCGAGTATTCGGAGGATCATGACATTCAGCTCTATTACGAATTTATGCGCTTTTATTCCCTCGCCGGCGTTTATGGAGTGACTTTCCGCCGGAGCGGACATTATCTCCGATTGCTCGCGGCACTCGGAATGGGCGAAGACCATGTATGGACAGACCGTGAAAGAAAGAGCTTTACCGCAGGTTTTATTCACTTCCGCGAGGCTTTTGAAAAGCTCAGCACAGAAGAGCTGAAAGTTACACCCGCTGAAGCACTGCTGGCCTGGCTGGAAGTATATCCGTTTTCCGACATCAAGGATCTGACCGTAGCTGATCTATCCAAAAAACTGGAAACTATTTGGCCGGACATCCTTGCGTTGGAGAAAAAGCCAGCGCTCGAAGTGATATCGAGCCCGGACGAAAAGGAAAAGGGCATGCTTTCACGCCTGTTGAGCTTTACGAACCCTGACCACGTAAATGCTGCTTTTATCTATGCATACTCCCCCGAGATCAGCGCTTGGAGTCGCGCACATGATCATGGGCGAGAGTATCTGGAACAGGTACTCGGGAACAAAGTTACGGCAACGGTATACCCTGCCTATGACAGGAATTATGACGGGGCGATGGAGCAGGCTGTGGCGGACGGCGCACAGGTTATCTTCGCCACGACACCTCCCATGATTGATGCCTGCCGGCGTGTTGCTGCAGCACACAAGAACGTGAAAGTGCTCAACTGTGCACTCTCAAGGCCGTACACCGGTGTGAGAATGTATTACAGCAGAATCTACGAATGCAAATTTATCACCGGTGCGATTGCCGGTGCGATGACCGAAAACGACCTGGTAGGCTATATCTCCAACTACCCGATTATCGGGGACCCGGCAAACATCAATGCTTTTGCCCTTGGGGTACGCATGACAAATCCGCGGGCAAAGGTTTTGCTACGCTGGTCCTGTCTGCCGGGTGACCCGATCCAGGAACTGTTGGAAGCCGGGGCTTCGGTGATCTCGAACCGGGATGCGACGAATTCCACAAACACACACTGGGCCCTGGAATGGGGTACTTACAAGCTTGCAAAGGACAGGACAATGACTCCTCTCGCGGTACCCTGCTGGGACTGGGGACGGTTTTACGAGAAGGTAGTAAAAAGCATTTTAAACGGGAGCTGGTCAACCCTGAACGGTGACCGCTTGGTGAATTACTGGTGGGGGCTGAACAGTGGTGTTGTAAGCATCCAGTTCAGCGAACTGCTGCCGCCGGGTGTGGAAAGCCTTGCCAAAATGCTCGAAGGCGGGATCGCCTCCGGATTTGTACGCCCCTTCCGGACGAAGATTACGGATCAGAACGGTGTGCTTCGCAACGACGGAACGGAAGACTTTTCCTCCGCGGCACTGATTGACATGGACTGGCTCTGCAGCAATGTGGAAGGGCGCATTCCGGCGTTTGAGGAACTGATCCCCGAGGCAAGAGACACCGTGCGGCTGATCGGGCTGCACCGGGAACAGATCACTCCAGAGAAGGAGAATGAACAACTTTGAAAATACTGGTTGTGGCGGATGAGGAGAGCTCATATTTGTGGGATCATTACCAACCAGGCAGGCTGTCCGGGATTGATCTGATCCTATCCGCAGGAGATCTCAAACCGGAGTATCTCTCATTTTTAGTGACTATGGCAAACCGGCCTCTGCTGTATATTCACGGTAACCACGACGCAGTGTATGAAAAGCGCCCGCCGGAGGGGTGCGAATGCATAGACGACAAGCTTGTGAGCGTGAATGGAATACACATTCTCGGCCTTGGAGGTGCGAAGCTTTACAACGGAGGGCCATACCAGTACAGTGAGCGGCAGATGGAACGGCGTATCCGAAAGCTGAAATGGAAGCTGCACCGTACAGGCGGGGTGGACATTGTGCTGACACATGCCGCACCCGAAGGGTTCGGGGATGCGGAGGATATGGCTCACCGGGGTTTTGAGGCATTTTTGCCGCTGCTGGAGCAATATAAGCCGAAGTATCTGGTGCATGGGCACGTGCACAAGAGTTACGGAGTGCATACATTTGAGAGAGAAGTGCAATGCTGGGAGACGAGAGTGATTAACGCAAGCGGAAGAACAATAATAGATTATATATAGTACCTCGTTATTAGTGCAAAGCATGTTTCGCGCGAAGACAACACAGTACCACGTACTGAGTGCTCAGTCGCGCGAACAGAAGAGGGAAGCCTGTGTGCATAACGAGTATGTCACTGCGCGGTCGTGAGCTAATCTTATGAGGGCTGAAAGCGTTTAGTGTTTCTCTCGAAAACCAAGAAAAGGAATAATTTGAGGCGCTGTAAATAATCAGTAATAAGCAATTCGCAATTAAGGCGTGTAAAAACCAGGGATGCAAATGCATCCCTGGTTTTTCGATTAAAGGGGAATATAAATCAGAATTCGAGGTTCTTCTCGGTGTCTTTGGAGAAAACGTGAGCAACAGCACCATTGAAGGTGAAGTGAACCTGCTGGCCCATCTTAAAGGCATCGCTGAGCATCTCGGTGGTGGGGACGATAATGATAACATCCTTGCCCTCTGCGGAAACATGGAGATGCACGGAGGAGCCCATCATTTCGGAAACGTCGATCTTTGCGGGAACACCCTTCTCGCACAGCTCGGTGTGCTCCGGACGGATGCCGAGGATAACATCCTGCGTCTGTACGTTATTCTTGAGGAGACGCTCTTCCTTATCCTTGCTGAGCTCAACTTTTACGCCGCCGAGCTCTGCGAAGAACTTGTCACCCTCGCGAACGAGCTTACCATCGAACATGTTCATAACCGGCATGCCGATAAAGCCAGCGACGAAGAGGTTTGCAGGATGATTGAACACATCCTGAGGAGTGCCGATCTGCTGGATATAACCGTCACGCATGATGACAATTCTGTCACCAAGGGTCATAGCTTCTGTCTGGTCATGGGTAACGTAGATGAACGTGGTATTGATGCGCTCACGGAGTTTGATGATCTCAGCACGCATCTGGTTACGGAGCTTAGCATCGAGGTTGGAGAGCGGTTCGTCCATGAGGAAGACTTTCGGGTCACGCACGATAGCACGGCCGATTGCAACACGCTGTCTCTGACCACCGGACAGAGCCTTGGGCTTACGGTCGAGATACTGGGTGATGTCGAGAATCTCTGCAGCTTCACGGACTTTCTTATCGATGATATCCTTGCTCTCTTTGCGGAGCTTGAGAGAGAATGCCATGTTTTCATAAACCGTCATATGCGGGTAGAGAGCGTAGTTCTGGAAGACCATTGCGATATCTCTGTCTTTCGGGGCAACATCATTCATGAGTTTGCCGTCGATATAGAGTTCACCATCAGAGATTTCTTCAAGGCCTGCGACCATACGCAGGGTCGTAGATTTTCCACATCCTGACGGGCCGACAAGAACGATGAATTCTTTGTCTGCAATGTCAAGGTTGAATGCCTGGACGGCGACAACGCCTTCGTCGGTAATCTGCAGATTAACCTTTTTCTTTTCGGGCTCGTCAGCTTTCTTTTTGTTCTTTTTCTTGTCCTCTCCGCTTACGAACGGATACACCTTTTTGACGTTTTTTAGTTGAACAGTTGCCATACTTTCTCAGCTCCGACTGGACGGCCTCCGCCAGATACAGCCTCACAGACGGCTTTGCCGCCTGTATTATGACAGGTCTCCACACTGCCACACCCCGAGCTGCGGGGACAATTTTATTCCTCCTTTTTTTATGCTATGCATAGCTAAGAGTATGGAGAGCCATGCATGCATATTAATACAGATGTATTATACAGGAAAAGTGCACACTATGCAATTGGCATTATTGCACAAGGAGAGGGGTGTTTTTTTGTACAGTATGTACAAAAAACCGACAGCCCTCAAAGAGAACTGCCGGTAATGGAGAAAGAGATAGGAATCAGATCTTCATGCAGACATCCCAGGCACGCCAAATGGCTGTACGCAGGTTGCCGATTGCAACACAGTCACCAACACGGTGAACGTTGCGCTTTTTCTCACCGATCGGAGTAGGAACAAAGCCAATGCCGTTGACAACATCGTCACATTCGATCTTTTCGGTGGAGCCGTCTTTATGACGGACAATGACATAACCGTCACCGATTTCGGTGATGGTGGATTCGAGATAGACTGGAACATTCTTATATTCCATCATATCACGCAGGAAGGATGCGTTTGCAAGGCAGACGTTCTGCGCAGGGACAAGATCTTTCGCGTATTCGACGATCATCGGGTGCTTGCCCTGGAGAATCATTTCATAAGCAGCTTCGCAGGCAGACTGTCCGCCGCCAAAGAACATGACCTTATCGCCGACTTCCTTCTTCTCACGGAGGAGCTGGGTAAGGGTGATGGTCTTGTCAAAGCCCTTTACGGCAGGCATATTTCTGGGAACAGAGCCGGTCGCAACAATGATTTCATCAAAGCCGCGGAGAGTGCCAAGGTCATTCACTTCGGTATTAAAGCGGACGTCAATGCCCTCTCTCTTAATTTCTCTGAGGTACCACTGGACGAGCTCTTTGTCGTTCTCTTTGAAGCTCATGGCAGAAGCCGTAAGGAACATGCCGCCAAGAACATCCGTCTTCTCAAAGATGGTAGGAATATGGCCGCGCTTTTTCAGAACGAGAGCGCATTCCATACCACCGATACCGCCACCGACGATAGCGACCTTCTTCGGTTTCTGAGTTGGGACGATTTTGTAGCGGTTATGCTGCATCGTCGGAGGAGTCAGAGCGCAGCGGGCAAGATGCAGAGAGTCTTCCATGGACTGGATATTTGCGGTGCCTTTGTACTTTGCAAAGTTGAAGCAGCCGTTGTGGCAGCGGATGCAGGGCTTGATATCCTCCTCTTTGCCGGCAAGGATCTTATCAATCCACTCGGGATCAACAAGGTTCTGACGAGCAATGGCAACTGCATCGAGACGGCCGGCAGCAATTTCCTGTGCCGCAAAGACTGGATCCATACGGCCGGCGCAGACAACCGGAGCATTGGTGAAGTTCTTGATATGCTCGACTTCGGTGATGTTGCAGTTGTCCGGCATGTACTGAGGCGGATGTGCCCAGTACCAGGCATCGTAAGTGCCGTTGTCGCAGTTGAACATGGCATAGCCGGCTTCTTCGAGGTATTTGACTGCCTTTTCGGATTCTGCCATGTCACGGCCAAACTCTACGAAATCTTCGCCAGGCATTGCGCCTTTGTACCAGCCCTTCGTCTTGGAGACGACGGAGTAACGCAGAGAGACAGGGAAATCATCCCCGGCATACTTGTGGATGCACTGAACAATTTCTACCGGGAAACGGAAACGGTTCTCAAAAGATCCGCCGTATTCGTCTTTACGGTAGTTCCAGTTGGCAATCGTAAACTGGTCAAGCAGGTAGCCCTCATGGACAGCGTGGATTTCTACACCGTCTACACCGGCATCACGGAGTTTTTTTGCAGTCTTGCCGAAGGCTTCGACCATCTCGTGGATCTCTTCGACCGTCATCGGGCGGGAGTTGACACCTTCTACCCAGCGGTTCGGAGTCTCAGAAGCGGAGGCGCAGCAGTACTCAACATCCAGGAAGGGCCTTGCGAGTTTGCCGAGGGTGGGATTCTTGAGGAGGTTGACCATCATGCCATTGACAGCCATGGATCTGCCGAAGCCGGCAGCGAGCTGAATGAACAGCTTTCCGCCGTATTTGTGGAACTCGGGCATCCACTCGGCGAGCTCTTTGAACATACGGTCATTCTGATAGAGCCAGCGCTTGCCCATGGTGTCACGCACGCACTGCATGCCGGGGAGCACAAGGCCTACATTGTGTTTGGATCTCTCCAAGAGGTGATTTGCTGCTTCCTTATCGAAATGGCAGGGTTCCAGCCAGCCGAAAAGGGAGGTGCCGCCCATAGAACACTGGACAATACGGTTTTTGATTTCCACATTGCCAATCTTCCACGGGGTGAACAGGGGCTCATATTTTTTGTTCATGCTCATACAGTTTTTTCCTTTCGTGTATTTATAGCAGATGGCGTTTTCACGCTCATCAGATATTTGATTTATTATAGCACATCAGGAACCTCAGCGCAATGCGAAATCCACCAATTACGTTTCTTTTCCCTTTTCCTTTTATTATTTACCTTATTTACCAACACAGAAGCGAGCAAAAATCCGCTCGGTGACATCTTCCCTGACTGTTCTGCCGGAAAGTTCTCCGATGGCTTGCATCGCTCCTTCGGCTTCCGTGAGGACTATATCAGGCGTCTCTCCCATTTCAAGGGCACACAGAGCAGCTTTAATGTATTCCAATGCCATGGAAACTGCCTCTGCCTGGCGCGCATTCGTCAGAATCTCACCTGCGGGGACGGACGGCAACGGAAATATCTCCTGAATGGCTGCTTCGAGGGCATCGATCCCTTCCCCGGTCTCGGCGCTGATCTCAACCACGGGCAATGCGGTCTTGATCGGTGCCGAACTGAAACCGGGCAGATCCTGCTTGGATACGGCGACAATAGCCTTCGGCGCGTTTTCGGCAAAACGGAGGATGGCGGAATCTTCCTCGGTAAAAGCCACGGAACCATCTACCACGGCGATGACAAGAGAGGCTTCGCTGATCGCCGCATAGGAGCGCTCAACACCGAGCTTCTCGGCTTCATCTGCCGTTTCACGGATACCTGCGGTGTCAATCAGCCGTAGGATATTCTGCCCGATCCTGATTTTTTCTTCGATGGTATCCCGCGTGGTGCCAGGGATTGCGGTAACAATAGCCCTGTCATACCCGAGCAGAGCATTGAGAAGCGAGCTTTTGCCTGCATTCGGCCGGCCGATGATTGCTGTAGGAATGCCGGAATTCATCAGTTTTCCACGTTCATAGGTCTTCTGAAGGGCTGAGAGTGCGGCTTCGGCGTTTTTCAGAATATCCTTATAATTTTCTAACAGGAATGGCTCGATATCCTCGTCCGGGTAATCCAGCACTGCATGATAATGAGAGCAGATGTCGACAAGAGAAGAATAGATTGCATCGGTTTTGCGGCTGATTGCCCCGGAAAGCTGACCGGCTGCATTCCCTGCCGCTTCAACCGTCTCGGCATCGATCAAATCCGCTACTGCTTCCGCTGCCGTGAGTTCCAGCCGGCCGTTCAGAAAAGCCCGCTTGGTAAATTCTCCCGGTCTCGCCTGACGCACACCGAGGGCAAACAACTCCTCCAGCACAGCACGCAGGAGCGTTGGTGAGCCGTGACACTGCAGCTCTGCCGTATCCTCTCCCGTGTAGGAAGCCGGGGCGTGGCTGATGGTACACAGGCAGAGATCCAGCAGTTTTCCTTTACGACCGGTAAGTCTGCCGTAAATCAGCTTGCGATCTTCCCGCAGACTCAGCTTTTCTCCGGAGAGCGGTGTGAACAGCCGCTCAGCAGCGGCAATGGCATTTTCGCCGGAAAGACGGACGATCCCGATTGCAGAAACAGATGCGCCGGTTGCGATTGCAGCTATGGTGTCACTCATAATGACCTCCTTAGAGAAGGTGGGTGTAAAAAAGCTGCCCGTGAGGACAGCTCTTTTTTTATTTTTTCAGTTTTTTGGAGTCGTAACCATCTGAGACAAAATAGCTCAGTGCCAATAGACTGTCGGAAAAATGGACATTTTCAACGATCACCGGGCTGTCAGGCCCAACAAGCTCTACATTGGTGAAATTCCAAATTGCCTGAACGCCATTGTCGATCAGCATATTGGCTGTGGGCAGAGCTGCATCCCGCGGAACTGCAAGAACCACAATATCTACCTTGTTCTTTTTCAGGAAAGCCTGAATTTCATCTACAGATGAAACCGGAACTCCGCTGAATTCTTTTCCGATCAGATCAGGGTCAACATCAAAGGCATGAATCAGATTAATACCCCATTCCCGGAAGCAGAAGTTATCGATAAGAGCACGCCCAATATGGCCGACACCAATAAGAACTGCTTTATAGCCGCGATCCATCCCGAGAATACCGGCGATCTGCTCCCTCAGCAACGGAACATTATAGCCGTAACCCTGCTGACCGAACTCTCCGAAACAGTTAAAGTCCTGCCTGATCTGAGAGGGAGTAAAGCCTAACTGCTCGCCCAGCTCAGTAGAGGAGATACGATTGACACCGGCATCAATCAGCTCGTCAAGCTTGCGCAAATATCTCGGCAGACGCCGAATAACATTGTTGGATATCTTTTCTTTTTTCAAGGTAATCTCTCCTTATCACTCTATAATGCTAATTGCAGTTATAAAACACTTGTTGATTATACCACAAAAAAAAGACTTTGCAAGCATTGATTAGCATCTTTTGAGTTTTATTGTCAAAATGTTACATTTATACTGATTACTGATAAAACCATTTAATTCTTTTCGGGCAGAATTGTGACATGCTGCGTTATCAGCCTTGAGAATACACAAAGTATTCCCTGCGGCTTCTGCCTTGCCTGTCGCAATTCTGCTTCGAAAATCTTTTAAAGCGTCTTATCAGTGATCAGTATTAATTCAACAAAGGTCCCGTTTTATTCCCCTAACCACTGCATAAATATCTTCCAATGTTGCAACCTGCACTAGCTTCTGCCGATAATACGCCGCATGGGGCACCCCGTGCAAATACCAGGCCAGCTGGTGCCTGGCCTCCAGACAGGCCGATCGCTCACCCCTCTGCACGGCGAGAAGCTCAATCTGCCTCACTGCCGTATCCATTCGTTCGCTGAGGGAAGGGAGTTCCGGAACAGGCTCTCCGGCGAAAGAGGCATTTGCCTGCCGGAAAAGCCATGGGTTCCCGAAAGTTCCCCTGCCGATCATGGCAAAATCCGCCCCAGTGTAGCGTAGAATGTGAACGGCATCTTCCGGGGAAAACACATCACCATTTGCTATAACAGGGATCTGTATGGCGGCTTTTACACTCCGGATGATATCCCAGTCGGCACGGCCAGAATACATCTGCACTCTCGTTCTGCCATGAATTGCAACGGCAGAAACCCCGGCGGCTTCGGCTATTCTGGCAAATTCCACTGCATTCACATGACCGTTATCAAACCCTTTCCGGAATTTGACTGTAACAGGCACTTTCACAGCGTTGACAACCGAACGCAGAATCTTTTCCGCCAGGTCCGGCTGCAGCATCAGGGCGCTTCCGTCCCCCGATTTGACGATCTTCCCGACCGGACACCCCATGTTGATATCCAGCACATCGGCACCCGAGAGCTCCAGAGCTCTGACCGCTGCTTCCGCCATGACATCCGGTTCGTGGCCGAAAATCTGCACGGCAGAGGGATGTTCCTCCGAAGGGATATACAGGAGAGAAACCGTTTTCTCATCTCCGTAAACAAGGGCTTTTGCACTGACCATCTCCGTAACAGTGAAAGCTGCACCGAGCTCCCGGCATATCTTTCGAAAGGCATAATCCGTGACCCCGGCCATCGGCGCAAGAAAAAAACGCCCGCAAAAACTAATACTGCTTAAATCTGCCATATTCATTCAGCAGTTCCTGGCATCGGAAAGGGCTGCATTGCGAAGCCGCGGCGGAACCCCGGCTGAAGTGTCTTTGGTTAATTCCGTTTTGACCGCTTCCAGCCTTTTGATGGGAACTCCTTCAGCATAAAACTTAGATTCATAGTCTGTCATAATACCGACAGGGCCGTTTTCATGCAGATTCATGGTAACTGCCTGCAGACTCCAGCCTTCGTTTTCAAACATGGACTTCGACCACTCAAAGAGAGGCAGATTATCTGTTTTAAAGTGGATTGCTCCGCCGATCAGAAGTATGTCTGCATAGGAACGAAGGAAGGAAGGCGCCGTCAAGCGGAACTTTGCATCCCGGCTTTTAGGCCAGGGATCACAGAAATTAAGATAAACCCTCGCGATTTCTCCATTTGCAAACATTTCTCCAAGGCCGACAGCATCCGCATCGATAAAACGGACGTTTTTGAGGCCGGCATTTTGTACACGCTCCATCGCCATCACCATTGCACTCTGCACTTTTTCTATGGCAAGAATAAGCACCCGGGTATTCTTCTCCGCCACTTCGGCTGTGAAGCGCCCTTTTCCGCATCCGATTTCAAGATGGATCTCTTCATAGCCCGGATAGAGTTCTCGCCATCTGCCACAGTTCTCTTTCGGGTCTGATACCAGAAGCTCTGAACAGTTTTCCAACCGCAAATCGAGATTCGGTTTTTTTCTCATTCTCATTGTCAGTCACCTGCAGATTTGAAATCAGTATAGTATTAAACATCAAAAATCCAAAAAGTGCAATATAATTATTGCTAAATTCAGTTTCATCGTGTATAATACCGTTTGCTCAGATTTCGGATAATGATGTCTGTTTGTTTCCGGGTGTAGCGCAGCTGGTAGCGCGCCTGATTTGGGATCAGGAGGCCGCTGGTTCAAGTCCAGTCACTCGGATTTTCCGTCAAAATCAACCTGATTTTGACGGTTTTCTTTTTTCTCTTATCTCCTATAAAACTAATGAAACTGTTTATATCTTCCCGGTAATTTTGTCGAGAATACTCTGGCGTGTAACATCGAACAGGAGTTCCCGGTTGTCACGGAAATAAGCGTCACAGCCGAATTCCCCCACATACCAGGAGGTGTCGTAACCTGCCGTGATCTCGGTCACAAACAGAACAAGCTCCTGGCTTGGGCCGACGGCATCCTCCAGAAAGCGGAAGGCATTGTCAAACATCAGGCCTGTCTCGTCTGCAAGATGCTCGCGCCGCGCAGTATCCTCGGAAAAGAGCGTTCGCACGGTGTCCATCTGTTCTCCGCTTTCCGGGATCTCATCAACAGCTTTGATATATTCCTCGAGACGGTTGATCTCCGCCTGGCGGAGCGTTTTCTGTTCCCGGTCTTCCTGACCGGCATTGGCGGCACGTTTGAGCGTCGCACGGCGGACCGAAATAATGTCGCGCAGGCTCTCGACAGGCGGCTCCGGAAGACCATCCCTGACGGCGGTTAACCCGTCATAGAGCGCCGTAGTGAGTGCGTCCTGCCGCCTGGTTTCCCGGGCAGCCTCACCGAGTCGTGAAAGCAGAAGGCCCATGACCGCAAGCTTTTCATCAAAAGGTGCGGCAGCAAACTCTGACACAGATACTTTCGGGACTTGCCCGTGAAGAATGTCATCGATATGATAGACCTGGCGGTACTTGTTATACAAGGCGTAATAATTACTGAAATCCCGTGCGACGGACGGCATCTGCACATACTGCACTGCAAGCTCCGTATCCGGTGTGATGCCCAAGGCCTCGTAGGCATACAGAATTTCACTCAGATCCTCCCAGCCACGTGCCGTGACAAACTGCATGCCGTCAGCACTGTTTTCGATACGGTAGAAGTTCTCCTTCTTGAGATCGATATAGGAGATCACTGCTCCATGCAGGCCTTTGCGCATGGCGTACTCTTTCCAGACCGGGAAATCCTCCTCTACTGCAATATATTTGACACGGTCGAGAGTGACCACGTCAAAATCGCGCACGGAGCGGTTGTATTCCGGAGGATTTCCAGCCGCAACGATCAGCCACCCCTCCGGAAGCTTCCGGTTGCCGAAGGTCTTGCACTGCAGGAACTGCAGCATCATAGGCGCCAGTGTCTCGGATACACAGTTGATCTCATCCAGAAAGAGAATACCCTCACGGAGGCCGGTTTTTTCCATAAGCTCGTAAACCGAGCCGAGGATTTCACTCATCGTGTACTCAGTGACGGTCTGCTCTGCCCCGTCATAGACCCGTTTTTCAATGAAAGGCAGGCCAATGGCACTCTGGCGGGTATGGTGCGTGATGGTGTAGGAGACGAGGCCGACGTTTTCCTCGGCGGCGATCTGTTCCATAATCTGGGTCTTGCCGATGCCTGGCGGGCCGATCAGCAGGACAGGCCGCTGCCGGACAGCAGGGATACGATAGTTTCCCATCTCGTCCCGGCTTAAGTAGGCACGCAGCGTATTTCGGATCTGTTCTTTGGCTTGCTTGATGTTCATTTCGATACCTCACAATTCGGGTAGTTCCTGCAGAATCTCTTCCTGCCAGAAATTGTCGAAGCTGTCATGCAGCCTTCTCCAAGGCAGGGACGGAATGATGCGGATAGCCCAGGGCGGTATTTTGACAGAGAGCGGCGGTTCCTCCAGCAGGATAAATGCCGTTTCGTAATTTGGGCGCTGTGTCGGATAGATTCCCATGCCGTCGGTAAAGTACAGGAGACCCCGCAGATTGGTGAAGCTCCCGGAAGCGACCAGATTATCCACATACTCAAACACGGGACGGAAATCCGTTGCACTGCCGCCGGAAAGAGTAAAATCCTCCATGTAACGCCGCAGTTCGTCCAGACTTGTAATCTTCTGATCGGAGCGGAGCTGATCATCGCACTGCAGGATATGGACGTTCAGCCTGCGGGTGAACGTGTCAGAGGAGCGCAGAATGGTATAGGTGCTTGCCAGGAACTCCCGCACCAGCGTACCGGAGGTGGACATGGAAGTGTCGATAGCTATAACAAAATCCTCAATGCGTTTTTCTTCACGGGTCTCAGGCGGCTCAATGAGCGGCATATTGCCGTAATGCTGCAACCCGTAAGTGTAATAAATATAGTCAAACGCGTTTGTGTCTGCATGGAGGACCTCCCGCCGGGTGGCAAAGCGTCGAAGGAATTTTCGGTAATCCACATCATCCCGGGCCGCAACGGAAAGCTGTTCCATCACATTTTCACCTCCCGAACCGCGCTCGGTCAGGAGACTATCCATTGCAGTCTGAGAACGGGAAGCCGCATCCTGCCAGTGCTGATCCTGACGTTCGCTGCGCTCCTGCTCCTGTTTGTCCTCCAGATCCCATAAACTGTGCTCATCCATAGCAAAAAGGCGCTGCAAGTTTGCGATTTTGTATTCGGGCAGACGTTCCCGGAGGAGCATGCGGTAGATACCCTCAGCGCTCAAAACCTTCATCTCGCGGCGGCATTCGGTCAGAAAAAGCTCTCGTGCAGGGACCGAACGACGGGTTAGACAAGGGTAAGGAAGCGAATCAATCACACTCTCCACCGCAGCATCGCAGGCCAGATCCCAGAGAACCGCATCCCGGCCACGGCGCTTGGCCAGATGTCGGAACAGACAATGGAGCACCATATGCAGATTCAGGCGGGGTGAAAAACATGTGCTTTTCAGAAAACCTGCTGTGAGGAAAGAGGCGTTATAGTAAAGCATTTCCCCGTCAGTGGCTGCGCTTATGGTCATCTCATCTCCCGGCATGGGAACGAGGGTACATAGCGGCCCGTTCAGATAGGGCAGAGCAAGGCATAGCTGCGTCCTGCCCGACAGCAGAATATCCTGCCCGACAGAGGATAGATTGTCGTTATTCATGGTGCCACTTTTACCATTCATCAAGTTCTTTTACTACTCTTTCATCAGAAGGCATACCCGTTTTTTACAATTCAAAGGTTTTCGTTCTGCCCGCAGCAGGCCGTGTATGGCGCTTTTCCAGGAGGATAGCTGTGGCTTCGGTCATCTGCTGGATGCGAGACTCTTTGAGCGCCGAGTCCAGTGTTTCCATTTCAATTGTGCCAAGATCCAAAAGCATCCGCAGGCCGTCCATGTCTTTTCCCCGTAATGCCAGGGAGAGTGCTCTGCCGATATTTGCACACAGATACCCGGTATACTGCTCCCCTGCCTGTCTGCTCAGCCGGGTCGGATACCGGAGGCGATAATAAGCAAGATGCAACGCGCTTTCCTCCTCATGCTCATGAGCAATATAAGCAGGCCATAACGCATCATAGTCCAAAGTCGACAGGGTCTTGTTACGAAAGACGCTGTGATAGGCATAGCCCCCGCCATTGATCTTGAGCTCGAAATGGTGTGCAGCGTTGTTCTCGATATAGTTTTCGATATATTCGGGAAAGATGAGACGAAGGATGCTCCCATCCGCTTCAAGGACAGTCGCGTCCAGCTCCTGCTGGAGGCTGCGCACGATACAGGCAAGTGCCGGGCCCTGGCCCGGGCCGGTACGTCTGAGCTCCAGCCGGGAAAAGCTGCGGCAGTTCATGAAACTCGCACTGCCAGTGGAACACAGATCATCGGAAAAATACAGTGTTTCCATAGATCGGAGATTCATAAAAGCATAATCGCCGATGTGCTGAAGCAAACGCGGCAGGGTCAGCTCTGTAATGTTTCTGTTATCCCAATCCCGGGATTCCGTACCGCCGAGGATACGCAATTCCTCTCCCTCCACAGGAGCTGCCCCTGCGGCAAGCGCACGATCCTGCAGCTTTGTGACGGGAAGGCCGAAGAGTTCGTCCGGCAGAGCAACTTTTCTATCGCAGGTCAAAGCCCGCAGGATGGTGATGCTATCCTTTTCACGCCGAATGGTGAGCCGCCAGTTTGTTAGTCCGCTGATTGTTTCCAAGACATTCTTCTCCCGTAGACAATAATCTGGAATCACGAGGCCTCTGGTTCAAGCATAGCCTCTCAAATCCGGAAAAAGCCCTTAAGCCGCAGAGGCTTAAGAGCTTTTCTTTTTTCTTATCCGATTATTCGGCAGGCTGGTATTCGCAAATCGTAAGCTCTGTGCCGTCAGCCACATAACGATAACTGTATATAAAATGATTGTTGATCTGGTTGATATACACGGTGAAATAGGTAGCGTCATCCGGCTGATAAATAAAATCGGTACTGCCGAGGTCGGCTTTCAGCTCTACGGAATAGGTGCCATCATCATCGCCGAGGTGCAATGTTGCTTCATCCCCTTCGATTGTAATCTTCGGCGTAAAGGCCAGAAGATATTTATCATCCATAATACCTGCAGAATAAGGAATCAGCAGAGCATCCCCGCCGGTGAGCTCCCATCTTCTGCAATATGTGTAGTAAGTCACAATCCAATCGGCATAGTTTTCCCGATTTGGAATCGGATCATCATAATCCTGAAGCCACCGATGGGCTTCTTCCAGTTTTCCAGCCGCCAGCAACTGATAAAACTCATATGTATAGTCCCCCGCTTCTCTCGCCCGGACAGCAAGATCCTTGCTGTCTTTATAGCCGCCAAGGGCTTCAAACTCCGCAGCTACAGCTTCGCACACCGGAATAAAGCCTTCCTGTGACGGGGCTTCTTCATATGTAAACTCAACACCGTCTCTCACAAAACACTGCTTAAGCTGATAGACGTTGTCACTGCCAAGAGCCGTAAGCACAGAGCCCGGCATGGAAACCTGTGATTTAACGGCTCTGTCGTTGCTGGGAATAATGAATATCCCTCTGGTTTTGTTTTCTTCACAGAAAGCAAGGGCTTCGGAAGCACGCCTGTAAAGGGCTTCTTTTGCCATTTCGGCAGAGTCTTTATATGTTCCGAGTGCAAGAAATGCATCCCTTGCGCCGAGGTACTCTCCCTCATCAAGAAGCTTGACCGCATCATTGTAGCGGCTGAGAATCTTTTTCTCTTCAAATTCCTCGAAAGCAGTGTTGATTTCTTTTACGCTCTCTTCCGCTGCCTGATAACTGCCGAGAGGTTCGAGCAGTTCCTTTGCTTTGCCATAAAGAAACATGCCGAGGTCTTCCGTATCGGGAACATCATTCCTGTTGAGGCCGATGAGAGGCAGCACGGAAGGATCCGATTTCTTTGCTCCTTCAAAAACCGCCATCGCTTTCTGATACTGCACACCCTTTTCCGCAAGCTCTTTCGCATCCAGATAGTCACCGAGCTGTAAAAACATCTCCTGCGCCTCATCATATTTGCCGGCTGAAAGAAGCGTCTGCGCATTGGAATAGGCCTCTCTCCTTGCGAGGAACGGAGGAACCGTAGAAAAGATCAATGCAGCGGCAAGCAAAATCGGCAGAATGATCATTGCTATTTTCAAAAGAAACCGGCCTTTATCCTTCTTCTTTTTCTGGGCATTCTCCTCTTCCTGCTTTTCTGCATCGGCACGCTTTCTGGCATCAGCCTTCAGTGTATCATAATTTACCTTCTGGAATGCATCCCTGTTGCGGCGGCAATTGTAGCATTTTTCTTTGTCATTGCGGTTGATGGCACCGCACGTACAGTACCAGATCTCCTTTTCAAGAAGAGGCATTACACAGCTGTCGCTTCCATAACGAGCGGTGAACATCTTTGCCGCTTCTTCTCCACCGAGGGCATCTTCCAGCGGTTTTGCACGACCGATCGGTTCAAAAGCCTTTTCGTTGTGCCAGCTGCTGTAGTCACCGAATGTCACTTCCGAGACAAACACCTGAAAAGAACGGACGTTATTATCCGGCATCGGGATCAGCTTTTTCCCTCCGAATTCCTGGTCATGAGCTACTTTCAGAGAATTGTACCGATAGATAACCTCCTGCGGATACGGCTCTCCCCATGGCCCATATGGCTGGATATAAACGGTTGCTGCAATGACTTCCCGCTCATCCAGATTGCGAAGGCGGAGATTAACAGACACCTTTTCCGAAAATCTGTCCATCACGAGAGTGCCTGCATAAACCAGCACGGGAGCATCTTCCGTATAGAACGCTGTAGGCAATGCATAGAGTTCAATCTTTTTATTGTTGTCAGCCATTTAAAAACCGTCCTCTCTTCGTCAGTTCAATTCCTGTGACAGCTTTTTTCTGTAGTTGACATAATAACACTTTTTGGTAAAGATTTCAACAGGGAACTTTAAAAGAATCGAAACAAATTGACGATTGGCAAGGAAAAGGAATTATGATATATTATCAAAGGATAGTCCTCGGTTTTTTATTTCGGTATTCTGACGTGGAGGCAGCCTGATGACAACCGTTTCAGTAAAACACAGCTCCGGATGGGGAATCCTGAAAGAGTTTGTCATATGCATATTTATTGCGGGTGTTCTGCTGACGATGGATCGTTGTCTGGAGAATCTTTACTTCTATTTCCTCTATGACACCGGGAAGCGTATTCTGGACCTCTTCATGGCTTTATATCTTCACGCTCACCGTTGGTTTACCATAATCATTCCTGTTTCTTTTCTCCTATGGGTATGTTACTGGAGATTTCATGTACGATATGGTTTACTATTACCCATAGGCATTTATTATATACTCAGTCTGCTTACTTCCCTCTCAGGAGAAGGATTTCCCCCACGATGGCTCAACACGATGTTGTATCCTATGGCCATGATTTTGTTTGCGACGATTATGTGTTCCACTGAGCGAGGAGTAAGACGTTTTTGCCGTGTCGGATGTGATTTATATATTGTGTTGCTGGTACTCAACATGGCTTTCACACTCTTCCCACAACTCTATCACCTTTTCACGGACTGGGAGCCAGATTATTTCATTTCTGCCGATAACCTGACAGGGTTTCCACTTCTCTTCGGGGCAATGTTAGCCCTGCTGGACCGGCATTTCAACCATAACAATGTACGGTGTGCGATCTATCTGGTGCTGTTTTTTGTGAATCAAGTGCTGATTCACTGCGGGAGTGCACTGATTGCAGGTGTGATTCTGGCAGGATATCTTGCTATTCCACAAGTAAAAAGGTGGGCACAGAACAAACCACTTTCCCTATTAATTGCAGTTTCAGTAGTTCTGTGTTTGCTGTTATGCGGGTTTGCAATCATTTACTGCAACTTCATCAGAGTGGAAGAGACCGTCGATGTATTTCTGCATCTGATCCATAAAGAATCCGTCTATGTACGGTTTATCATCTGGAACGGGACAGCAGCCCTTATTGCCAGAAAGCCTCTGTTCGGATACGGGCTGGGCGAAAAAGCAGAGTTTTTCAACAGGCCGAAGACAACCCTCAGCTATAATGCACACAACGCCTATCTTCAGACGCTGTATGAGGGCGGACTGGTCACGACGTGTGCAGCGCTGGCAGTGTTGTTTTTGACATCGAGATTTCTGAAAAAGTGCAGGGACAGGGAACTATCCGGATTATTCACAGTTCTGATTTTTGCGGAACTGATTATGATGGAGTCATCCATCACAAGCTGGTTTACCTGGTATCCTGTTTTTCTGATTGCACAGATCGGCACTTTGCTGTGTTCTCTCCCAAGAGAAGGAGAAACAACATGAAAAAGAATGCATTAGGGGCGAGAATCCCAAGCTGGGCCATTCTAATCGCTATGCTGGCAATACTAGGGATGATACTGATCCCTATGCTTGTGATAGCACACTACGATGTGCCTGCAGCAGACGACTTCAGCTTCAGCTGTGAGACGCATGCAGCTGTTATGTCAGGAGGATCGATTTTCGACGTAATAGCCGGGGCTGTGGAAAAAGCGGGAAAAGTATACTACACCTGGCAGGGCTCCTTCTCAGCGATTTTCCTGATGGCGTTTCAGCCGGCCGTATGGGGCCTTAGGCATTATGCACTTACCACGTGGATTATGGTATTTTCACTTCTGGGTAGTCTTTTCTATTTCTATGACAGACTGCTACACGGAGTATTCGGGACATCAAAAAGCATTGCAGGAATCATCGCAGCCGTGACAAGCACTGCATGCACACAGTTTCTCCCCTCCCCGAATCAGAGTTTTTACTGGTATAACGGAGCAGTATATTACACGTTTACTTTCGCTGTGATGCTCGTTTTGTTTGGCATCATGATCGGATATATGTTGCATGATGGGGCACTGCGGATTGTGGCAGCCGCTTGTCTATGTGTAATTATCGGCGGCAGCAACTATATTACAGCGTTGTTTACAAGCATTTGCGGAACGCTGCTGATTACCATTCTGATCTTGAAAAAAGATAAACGATTTCTTTGTCTTCTGATCCCTTACACAATTCTGCTTGCAGCGTTTGCCATAAGTATTATTGCTCCAGGGAATGCCGTGCGCCAAGAAAATTTCTCTGATCATCCGGGGGCAGTTGAGGCGGTTTTGCTTTCGTTTCACGCCGCAGGAAGAAATGCACTACATTGGGCAGATCTTCGGTTTGCGGCTTTTATGACTTTCCTGATTCCTATTTTATGGGAAGGTGCAGGGCAGAGCAATTTCTCCTTCCGTTTTCCGGGTGCTGCAAGTGCTTTCAGCTTCTGTCTTTTTGCCTCTCTCTTCACCCCACATCTCTTTGCAACGGGGAGTGACGGGCCAGAGCGGCTGAAAAACATTCTCTATTTTGCCTTTCTGATGTTCAGTGTTCTGAACCTTTTCTGGTGGCTCGGCTGGATGAAAGGAAAACGAAAAAGATCCCGCAGCACAAAGAACGGGATCTCTTTCGGGACGTTGGCTGGGTTTTCCACCGGGGCGTTGCTATGCCTTGGATGCGCCATGGTTTTCTTTCATGGAACGGCGACATCCGTTGCCGCATTGAGCGAGTTGAGAAGCGGTGAAGCAGGAGGCTATTTTACACAGGCATTGGAACGGCAGGAAATACTTGAAAACCCGGAGATAAAAGACTGTGAATTCTCTCCCTACACCAACATGCCATATATTCTTTACTTTACGGACATGACCGAAGACCCGGCAGCTTACGAGAATCAGGACACAGCAAACTTTTACAGTAAGAACTCGATTGTTGTTCGATAAGCGGTCATCAGCTTTTTTTCAAATACTTTTTTGCCTGCAGGTCATCTGCAGGTTCTTTTTATGCGGTAGATTCCTAACTTCATTATCACATTCACGACAAGAATCAAAAGTGATATAAAGGCTGCACACTCCAGCTGCATCTGTCCTTCAAACTGGGGAATCATTAAGGATACCGGTTTATTGGATACATTTGCCAGAAAAGAGACTGCAGAGATCGTCATCATGCAGTTCACAAAAAAGTAACTGACCATTTCAAGAATGGTGCCCATCGACTGGGGAAGAATGATATCGAATATGATCCTTGATCGGCGGATCCCCATGGTTGAGCCGACGTCTTCCAGATTCTCATTGATTTTCCCGAAGGTATTATAAATCATGAGATAGGGAGAGGCGAAAAAGTGTATTGAATTAACAAAAACAAGAATCGTAAATGTGCCATAAAGCAACGTGCCCTTGAAAAACATGATATAGGACAAGCCAAGCACTATCCCTGGGATTGCAAGGGATGTGATTGACATCAGATGAAGAACATAAGATATCCTTGTCTTTTTTCTCGCTACCAGATATGCATTCATCACGGCAAGTATACTCCCCAGCACCGATACAAGTACGGCTATAATCAGGGAATTTTTCAGATATCTCCATGCCCCCATTTGAACGGCTTGCCAAATGTTTTCCAACGAGAAAGAATTATCGATCGGATATTTCTTTACAAAGCCAAGCACCGTAAATGAACCGATCGGAAGGAAAATGCACAGAATCACTAGGAAAATTACTATATAGGCAAACTTGTCACGCAATGGGTTTTCTTTGATGGAAAAGGGTTTACCTACATAGCCGGACCTGCCTTTTTCTCTCCCGGCAATGTCGAGAACACAGGCAACTATTGCAGGCGTCAGGAGGATCATGCCTATGACACTGCCTTTTCCGAAATCCAGCATGCCAATGACATCCTGATACATCATTACAGGCAAAGTGATGTACTTCCCTCCAATCATAAGAGGGACTCCGTAATCTGTGACAATCATCGTAAATATCGCAAAAAACACAGAAATCAAAGGTTTTTTCAGGTAAGGCAGCGTTATAGCAAACAATTTGTCCTTTGATGACATACCCATCGTGGCAGCTGCTTCATAGGGAGTTCCGTCTTCATACTGCAAGACATCATACAGCATCAGATAGGCAACGGGAAAAGAATAAAGCACCGACCCCATCACAATGCCAGGGAAGCCATAAATTCCTCCCTGCATTCCAAGTAGTCTGGCAATCCATCCATTCACGCCAAGGATAATGATAAGACCCATACCGTGAGAAATTGAAGGAATCAGCATGGGAACACATAACAGCGTATTGATCACTGTCTTGTGCCTGACGTTTGTTCTTGCCACACACCAGGAAAGTATGCCTGCCAAGCCGACGGATATCAACGTGGCACAGGAAGAAGCAGACAAAGACTGGAGCAGAGCCTTTTTAAATTTTCTCGCAGAAAGGATCGCAGATACATTCACTGTTGTCATAGTTGACAACATTTTCCCAAGCGGAAAGATAATAAATAACAGCCAGAAAACACATAGAAGGATTTTTAACCCTTCTGAGAACTGCCATGTTCTCCTTTTCAATACCAGGTTATTCATAATCGCATTCCCTCTGTTTTATGTCTTGCGAATCGGACCAGAGAATCGATTTTTATGTTGATATTATTGATCACAAAGTTTACAACAAACTCATCAGCAGGATGGTCAATGATATGATCAGGCGTGTCGATCTGGTGGATACAACCTTCCTTCATAACCATAATCCTGTCAGATAAGGAAAAAGCTTCCTCCTGATCATGTGTTATATAAATCATTGTGGTGCCGAATTTTCGCTGCAGATCTTTCAGTTCACTTCTGAGAGTTAGACGCGTATCGACATCCAGAGCCGACATGGGTTCGTCAAGGAGAATAACATCAGGATTCAATGCAAGAGTACGGGCAATTGCAACTCTCTGCTGCTGACCACCGGACAACTCACACGGTTTTTTATCCTGATGATCTGACAGTCCTACTAGATCAAGCATCTCTTTCGCTTTCCGATTTGCATTTCCTTTCGTATATAATCCCTTTGTCGCAGAACTTTTTCTTAAAGCATATTCTACATTTTTCAAAGCCGACATATTTTCAAACAAAGCATAATTCTGAAAAACAAAACCCATATTTCTTTTTTCAGGGGCGAGCGCAGTAATATTTTTCCCGTCTTTCAAAATTGTTCCACATTCCGGAGATTCAAGTCCGATCAAAATCCTCAGGAGTGATGTCTTCCCGCATCCTGATGAACCCAAAACAGATAAGAACTCTCCTGTATGGACTGTAAAACTGACATCATGCAGCACCTGCAGTTTATCAAAAGCTTTACTCAGGTGTTTCACTTCAAGCTTTTCCATTTTTTTCTCCTGAATCATACTACTAAAAAAGGAGGAAGGGATCCCCTTCCTTCTTCTCAATACTCCCAGTTATCCAGCAACCTTGTTTTTTCTTCCGTGGTATTGCCGGACATATCCGCATAAGGAATGTCCTTTGGATAATTGGGCACATCATTTTCCTGCTCTATGAAGACCTGTTCCGGATAGAAGAGGGCTTTGTCTTCCGCAACCAGTGTACTGTAGAAGAAATCAAACACTTCCCTGACCGCTTTACGTTCCTGCTTTCCCTCCGGCATCGCATATCCATAAAGAGAATATGGTGAACCTTCCTCAAAGAAAACTATCTTCAGATCTGCACCATCATTCACGGCTGTAACAGCCTGAGCCGTCATCCCAAGGCCTATCCCGACTTCTCCCTGGACAAGAGCATTCACCGGACCTGAACCGGAAGAAGTGAACTGCAGAACATTTTCTGCAAGACCATCAAAATAGTCAAACGCCTCATCTTCGCCCCATGCATTCACAAGCATCTTAACAAACATATATCCGGTTCCAGAAGATTTCGGATTCGGCATAGAAATAAGATTCTTATACTCCGGTTTCAGAAGATCCTGAAAAGTCTCCGGTTCTTCAAGGCCTTTTTCCTCCAGCACTTTCGAATTGATGATTATTGCACCACCGTTTCTGGTCGCTGCGAGATATTTCCCGCACGCGACTTTACAGTCCTCCACATAGACAGACTGGTCATACGAAGAAACATCTGCCAGATACTGCTCCACAAGCCCGGCATAACTAAAATCCAGATCATAAAAGATATCCATATCTGTATCCGTGCCTTCAGCTGCGAGCTTTGCAGCAAGGTTTCCTGTGGGCATGTATTCAATCGTAATGGAATATTCCGGGAACTCCTCCTGCAGGCGCTTCATAAAATATTCATTCCGGTACTCCTCAGCTCCCGAATAGATCACAACCCTCGTATCGTCATCAGCGAAGGCACCACTTACGAGAGTGGAAGACAGCAAAGCGATCATTATCACAAGTAGACAAAGCTTTTCCCATTTCATAGTTTTCATTTACAAAACCTCCATTTGTTCATTTTAAGCTAATTATACTTAATATTTGAACAAAAGTCAATGTCAAAAACATCTGATTTCTTAAATAAAGAGAATGCCACTCCCAAAAAGCGGCATTCTCTGAACAATTACACATTATAGGTCGGATCAACAGCCTTTAGTTCCTTAAATGTATCAATTTCAACGATATCTTCCTGTGTACATTCCCGTATGCTAATCTGATAGTGATCCTTAAAGACGCTGAAAACTGTCTGATCCCAGTAAAGCTCTTTCCCGCCGGGCATCTCGTAAGCGCGCTTCAGATCATCTGCCAGCCGTGCACCGTCTTTGGGACTCCAGAAGGAAATCCCTATTTCCTGATAACAATTCATACCACCAATTTTCTGTTCACGAATCAGGCCGTCTTTCACGATGAAGCACCAGTCATCCGTACGTTCCCGATAAATACCAAGATAGTTGGACTGATACTGATATTTCTTTACTAACTCTTTGCGATAGAGAAGCAGGTCCGCCTCAAAAACATAAGCTCCCTGAAGCAGATACCTTGCGCACATAGCAGATGAAATATTATTGGCATCATTATAGGCTATGTTTTCCAAGAATTTCAGCATGGGATATTTGTACAATAGCTGATCAAACTGTTCGGCAAGATATCCTCGCACAATATAGATTTCATCAATGCCAGCCTGGAGGCAGGCATCGATCAGCCCATCTATTATTCTTTCTCCGTGGACACGGATCAATGGTTTCGGCGTATTAAATGTCAGCGGGACCATCCGTGTTCCAAATCCTGCAGCAATAAAAACCGCTCTTCTAACCTTGTATGGTTCCAACAGCTCATACCCTAACGGGGTAACCCTGCCCTCCGAAAGAGCTTTCATTTCTACCAGTTCTTTTACCGTTCTATTAATCAGGCCCAAAGAATAGTCCGTCCGCTGTTCCATCTGACGCTGCGTCATCACTTTTTCTTCTGCGGCAAGCAATTCCAGGATATCAAATTGTCTCTTTGTCAATGCCAACTTTTTTCACCCCTGTTTCGTCATCTCTATTAATCTTCGAATCAAATAATCTGAGCCGACTAAAGCTGATCTTCCAATATTGTAAAGAGACTGCTCTCTCAGCACGGCAATACTCTCAGGTGAAAAGGTGCTCTCATGCAGAAGCCTGTCCACTGAGGGAATCAGTTTTTCCATATCATCCGGCTGCAGTGAAATTCCTATTTTATCACGTATCAAAATATCAAACGGCTCAACCGGAATATCCCGATAATCCGGATTCATCACTTTCATCGGTGTGTTGACGAACAGGCATGGCTTCAATGTCGTAAAAGAATACTCATAGGCGATCCCTGACCAGTCCGTTATCAGAATATCAGCATTGAAAACCGTACTGTTTGATGAGAAATCTTCCTGAAGGAGAAAATTATCAGAAGAAGAATACCGTACTCGCAAGGCTCTTATCTTTTCCTTATTATGACGTACGTACTGAGGATGAGGCCGCACAACAATCCTTAATCGCTGTGGAAGCAAATATTCAAGCATTTCATCCAGACAGGAGTCCATAATATTGTCTTCCTGCCAGGATGGAGCAATCAGGATTACGGGTGGGTCATTGATGACAGGATGTTGTTCGGAATAGGCACGAATCATATTATCGATCAAAGCATAGCCGTACTTTACCAGCACCTTTTCCTTCAGGCCGTATACCCTCTCCTGAGCACGAATCTCTTCATAGACAAAGTCATTGGTGCAGAACACTGTATCAAATGCATCAAGCGCCCCCTTCTGATACATCAGATTGATGCTGCCCATCCCATGATCCATATACACATACTCAACAGTATTCCGCACCATGGAGCGTTTGATATAATACTTCTGCAGGTCCGGGGTCGTCATCACAACGATGTCCGCATCCATGCGCATCATCAGAACCATCAGTTTTTCTTCGATGTAGTAGGTATGGAAGCTGTCACTTTCCAGCGAAAAAACCTCATCCTCAGTGTCTGACGAAATGTAGTGGATGATAATATCCGTACGCCGCAAGATGGTCTCTATCACATCACGAAAATACTTATAAAAGCCGTTTTTCTCGGAATAGAATACAATCTGCTTATTCGGGAATGCAAGGAACCGCTTATAGTCTGCCTTCTCTCGTCGCACAAGCTCTTTTGACCGCTTGTGTTTCGTGACGGTAGACATTTTTTCAACCTTTTCCAGCTCTTCCCTGCTCTCGGCAAGTGCTTCATAATCAATATACTTTTTCGGGCTTATCCAGGCATTGAGCAGATACATCTGGGCAGTTGCCATCAAATTGCTGCAAATCCAGTAAAAAGCAACCCCCTTTGAGACAAACAGCCCAAGATAGAGTGATAGTGAGACAGAAAACACGAGCGTTCCCCACTGGTTTGCCTTACTCTGTTCTGACTGCAATACATTCGATCTGTTCTGTGCAAGGCACATTATCAGAGCCGATAACGCCGCCAGAACAGGCATATAGAGCGGAGAACCCTCTTCCGATGCCGGGATTGCCTTCACCACGCCCATCAGGATAACAAGCTGGAGAAGCGTTGGGATCAGATCGAGCATCGGGTGGTAGTTTTCCCGCTTGTACAGGTGGTACTGTTCTTCCGAAATCTTATCTTTGTTGCCAAAGTATTTTGCCTTGATGCGGTTCATCTCCGGGTACATCTTCACCATTTTAATGGAGTTTTTCTGTACCAGCACAGAGACCGGCAAGAGGAGAATCTTCGTAAGCAGCGTAAAGGCGACAATGGCCCACCAGAAGTTACCGGTAAGGCCATTGCACCAATTCAGCAGGATGCCGAAAAATCTTCCCAGATATTCCATAAATCAATTTTCTTCCTTATAGTCTGTAAAAAGTATTCCGAAAAAGCTGTCTGCATGTTCCTTCTGCAGAAACCGGATCCGGAGATCGCCCCGGAATGTGTCCGGAGATTCAGATACTCTGCTGATTTTCATCAGGTTAAAACCGATGCTCATATAATCTTCTTCCGAATAGTAAAGTTCATCGTTACGGAATATTTCAAAAAGGTTTTCTCCCGGACAACGGCTGCGGTTGATGCCGAGAATACCTTTCTGAGGCCGATCGAAGTGAATCGTCCACTCCGTATCGCTGACCCTTGTAAAGTCACTCGACGGAAAATACCGGAAACTCTCATAGGGTAAAATGCCCTCTGTATCAAGCGGATCCGGCAATTCTCTGTCATAACGGTAGATTCGGCTGTCAAATATCTCACCGTTCTGCAAGACGTCGCGGATCATTCCGATTTTCCGGTTGAATTCCTCCGCCGTGCTGGTACGAATCACTTCCTCCACCGTGCAGGCATAAATATCCTGGCCGATACCGTTCGGGTGGACTCCGTCAGCGGAGAGAGCCTCATATGAATAGCCGCTGTCTTCAAAAGCTTTGATGGTATCGGCAAGCTGGAGACCATAATGCCCGGATATTTTTATGATATCCTGCATTTTTTCGGTATACTCGCGCTGGGAACTCTCCACTACAGCAATAACTGACGGAAGCTCATTTTTGATCAGGATTTCCCGGATCAGCGCTTCATAATCCGCTGCAAACCCCTGAGGGACATCATTCTGCCCGTAGCAGACGATGACAAGGTCATAGGCAATACCGTCCTCCAGAAGCTTTTCGCTGACGAACCCGCTGTAGCTGGTATTGCTCCCTAGAGAAATATTCCTGATGGTACAGCTGACCAGATAGTTATCTTCGATCCATGCCGCAACATCGTTTGTCCACGGCATGGCGCCGATAGAATCTCCAACGACGAGAAGACGGATATCTTCCCCACAGGCAAGCTTCTGATAGGCATTCAGCCCTCCCCCGGAAGCGACAACACTGTCAAGCTCCTTTAACAGGTCTTCCCGAAGCGCCGCAATTTCCGGCTGAGGGTCTGGTTCTTTCATCATCCATGCCCCGGAAAGATTCTGAAGAGCCTCAATATCATCGTTCTGGCGTTTTTCATGGTGAAGCCATTTATAGCCGGCCGCTGCAGCGCCTGCGAGAAAAACAAGCACCAGAAACACCGCAAGAACAATCGCGAGGGATCTATTCCCAGCTTTTTTCATAACAGGATCAGAGATTTTCTTTCTGAGAAGCTTCCTGCTCCTCATCCTTCAGGTGAATTTCGCGCTTCGTGCCCTCTCCCTGTTCTTTTTTAAAAAAAGCCGCAATTTTATGACGAAAAACCGTGGCCAGCGCCCCGATTGCAACGACCACCGCCGCTATTGCCTGCGCCGTATACGTCACGGCAGAGGGATCAATATACTCTGCCGATGCACTGACAGTACAGATCACTGCAAAGCATACAAAATAGAAAATAAAACCGAACATTTCCCCGTCCCCGCTTTTCTTTTCAAAATTGAAATCATTTTACACATCTCCGTACCTTCTGTCAAGGCTGCTTCTTTTCTGAAGTCAGAAGAAACTTCTTTTCTGAAATCAGAAGAAACCGGCTGTCAGCTCCTCGGGAGCCGCTCTTTCGAGACAGCGTTGCCGGAATAAAGAATATCCCAGTCATTACCCGTGAGCGTCCAGTTGGAGAGATCGGCAGCATCGCCCCGGATGCTGTATTCACGAAGGGCAATTTCTCCATCGCCCCAGGATCGCTGCGCAGTATAGTAATAGATCCTCTCACGCTCTTCCCCTTCTTCGTGCGTGTATAGGGCAGGTGCATAGGAAGAGCTGTCAATCCCAAGCTGCTCCAGAACCGTTGCAAACAGATCGTCATGACATACAGGGGCATCGGAGGTCTCTATCGGCTTGCTGCTGTCTGCCGCAACAGGTTTGAAAAGCATCACGCAGCAGGGAGGACTGTGAAGGACAAGATCCTCCGCTTCATTCTGGTTGCCGTGGTCCGCTGTCACAATGATGGCGGTATTATCATAGATCCCGCACTCTTTCAGGAAGCGGATATAGGCACTGAGGATCAGAAAATCGCCGCGGGCGGCGTCCGTCTGGGAAGCGTTGGGATCATATTCCGCTTTCTCATTCATATAGCATCCGGGATGCGGGCCAAACAGATGATAAAGGCGAAATGTTGATGGATAGCTTTCATTCACCGTAACCTGTTCGCTGAGGAGCCTGTCGTAAAACTCAAAATCGTTGTTGGTCATCGTAAAGTAATGGTCTGGGAGCACTTTCATCACATTCCGGTTGATCGGATCCGGTGTGTAATAGAAAAGCGGCTTCAGCAGATAGGGCATTTCCCTGTACCCACCCAGGCGGATCATGGCTTTCACGAGATTTTTCACCGACAGGATCGAAAACGCACCGCTATCATACGATGTTACATTATCGACCTTCGAATACGCATCTCTATCCAGATAATTCAGGGATGTATAAAGACGGATATCCGTTTCGGCATCATCCATCGCTGGGAGAAACGTTCCGTTCTCATAGGCCTGGCGGATGTATTCCCGTTCCGGAAGATCAAAATAGCACTTTTCCTCTGTCAGAAGATACGGGAGAGCTGGATACGTCCGGCTGTATTTGGATGTGCAGTTCCGGTAATTGGTAAAACCGGTATACTCTTTGAACAGATCCGGATCCGCTTCAAGCGCTGCATCGACATATTCACGGTCACAGGTGTCGAGAATAAAATAGAGAACATTCCTTCCGGGAGAAAGCTCAAATTCGCCCTGTGTGGAAAGATACAGATCCTTGTTCAGATCTTCTTTGGCAAGAGACATTCTTGTGGAAATAAGCCCGGTACCCTGGATAATCAGCAGTGCTGCCGACACGAGGAGCAGCACCTCCCGCAGTTTTGCTTCCCCTGCATGACATTTCAGAAAGACGCAGAACAGCAGAAAGCAGACTGCAATCCCTGCCCACACGGCCAGATTCTTCAGTACTGTTTCTTGTGTGAAGGGGACATTCTCCCCCATCATCTCCATCATCTGGCCATTCAAAAAGAGCATCTGCACATAAAAGCAGATTCCCCCCAGCGTTGTAATCGCCGCAATCCAGAGCACCGCTTTCCCGGGGAGCAGCGCCTCGATCGCAGAAATTACCACCGCTATCCCGATTGCAACCGCAAGCATAATCCACCAGACATGGCGGACAGGAAACGTGAACTCTTCCAGGTTACGGAAAAAAACCTCCAGTGAGGAGAAGAACAACGCGGTCAACCAGAACAGGAGATTGGCTGACAGAGCTGTCAGAACTTTTTGGCTGTATTTTTTCATAGCAGGAACCTCACTTTTGTGCTGAACGAAGGAATCTCCTCAAAAATCAAAGAGTGTGATCTGGCTGGTCTCCGGAAGAGAGCCCAGCGCACCAAGATCCTTCAGAATTTCAATATGCGTCTGGCTGACTTTGGGGCAAGCTGCAGCGACCTCTTCAATAGATACGAAATCCTTTCCCGACTCTCTGCACCGCACAAGATCAAGCGCCGCAGATTCTCCCAGGCCGGAGATCGATACGAACGGCGGCAGGAGCTTTCCGTCATCCGTGATGAGAAAATGTGTGGCATCGGAACGATAGAAATCGATCGGAGCAAAAACAAGACCGCGCAAATTGAATTCATAGACTGCTTCCAGTGTGACGAGGAGATCCTCCTCATTTGCTGTGAGCTCGGATTTGCGGCGAAATTCATTGATTTTCTTCCGCACGCTGTCGGTACCGCCTGTCATCATCTCCGCGTCAAACCCACCTTTCTGGCTACGGCGATAGAAGTAGGCACTGTAGAAAGCAAGAGGTTTATGCACTTTGAACCAGGCGATGCGGAAAGCCATCATGACATAAGCAACAGCATGTGCCTTCGGGAAGAGGTAGGCAATTTTACGAGCAGACTCTATCCACCATTCAGGCACCTGCATGGAATGCATCTGCTCCTCGGCATCCCCGGGGAATTTGCCGCTCCTTTTTACCTTCCCTTTGCGGACATCTTCCATGGTTTTAAAAGCGAGAGCGGGTTCCATGCCTTTGCTCATAAGATAGATCATGATATCGTCACGGCAGCCAATGGTTTCGTTTACCGATGCGATACCGCCGGTGACAAGGTCGCGGATATTGCCCGCCCATACATCTGTACCGTGTGAAAAGCCTGAAAGCCTGACCAGCGTGTCAAACTGCCTCGGCTGTGTATCCACCAGCATCTGGCGAGTAAAGGGCGTACCGAATTCCGGGACTCCGATAGAGCCGGTTTTTCCGATGATGGGATCGTCATCCGGAAGGCCGAGCGCCGAGGGCGAAGTGAAAATCGACATCGTCTCCGGATCAGAGAGGGAGATCGTCTTTGCATCGACCCCGGTCATATCCTCCATCATGCGAATCATCGTCGGGTCATCGTGGCCAAGTTCATCGAGTTTGAGAAGGTTGGCTTCCATGCAGTGGTATTCAAAATGCGTCGTGATGATATCAGAATTCGGGTCATCCGCAGGATGCTGCACCGGGCAGAAATCCGTCACATCCATATCCTGCGGAACGACAACAAGACCGCCGGGATGCTGGCCGGTCGTGCGCTTGACCCCGACGAGGCCGAGCGCGAGCCTGTTTTCTTCCGCTTTGGTAGCTTTGATGTCACGCTCTTCCAGATACTTTTTCACATAGCCATAAGCCGTCTTCTCCGCGAGCGTGCCGATGGTTCCAGCGCGGAAAACATGGTCGGACCCGAAAAGTTTTTCCGTGTATTTATGCGCCTGTGCCTGGTATTCTCCGGAGAAGTTCAGGTCGATATCCGGGGTTTTTTCATTGCCCGGGAAGCCGAGGAAGGTTTCAAACGGGATATCAAAGCCGTCCCGATTCATTGGAACTCCACATTCGGGGCAGTTTTTTTCGGGCATATCTGCCCCGCACCCATAGGAGTGGTCCGTTACAAACTCACTGTGGCAGCATTTCGGGCATACGTAATGAGGTGGAAGGGAATTGACCTCCGTGATGCCGGACATAAAGGCGACGATCGAAGAGCCCACACTGCCCCGGCTACCGACCAGATAGCCGTGCTCCAGCGAATTTTCCACCAGCTTCTGTGCTGACATATAGATCACATCATAATGATGGTCAAGAATAGTCTCCAGCTCGGTATCGACACGGCTCTGGACAATATCCGGAGGATTCTCGCCGTAAATCCGGTGCATCTTTTCATAGACGAGATCTCGGAGCTGCTCAGCGGAATGATCAATTTTAGGCGGAAAAAGATCCTTCGGCAGAAGTTCAATTTCTTCACACGTATCGGCGATGGCGCACGGAGCATCGATCACGATTTCTTTTGCAATCTCTTCTCCGAGATACCGGAACTCCTCCAGCATCTCACCGGTGGTGCGGAAGAAGAGAGGATTGGAACGGTCACAGTCAGGATACTTCTGCGCAGCAAGCAGAATATGGCGGTACTGTTCATCTTCCGCGTCAAGGAAGTGCACATCAGACGCTGCAACGATGGGTTTGCCGAGGCGCTTGCCGAGGTCATAGATCCTGCGGTTCCAGGCCTGCAGCTCCCCCTCATCCCTTGCCTTTCCGTTTTCTATCAGATACGCGTTGTTGCAGAGCGGCTGGATTTCAAGATAGTCATAATCCGCCGCTATCTTTTCCAGATGTTCATCGCTCTCCCCTCGTATGATCGCATCATACAGCTCTCCCATTGCACAGGCAGAACCGACAATCAGCCCCTCACGACAGCGCATCAGCATGCTTTTGGGCACGATCGGCGTGCGATGGTAATACTTGAGATAAGATTGGGATATCAGCTCATAAAGGTTTTTGAGCCCACGCTTGTTCTTCACCAGAAGAATCATATGATGGCTTCTGCCGGATTCCATTCTCTGCATAGAGCGGCAGACACCTTCAATATCATCGATGGTTTTTGCGCCTCGCGCACGGAGCATGGGGATAAACTTCCCCATGATGCGCTGCACCACCGTGGCATCATCGCTCGCACGATGGTGGTTGAATTTGGGAAGATCCAGATGTTTTGACACAACATCGAGCTTATGGGTTTTCAGTTCCGGCAGGAGTGCGCGGGACATGGCCAGGGTGTCCAGCACAACGGGTGTATAACGAATGCCGTGCCTGGAGGCAGCCGCCCCGAGAAAACTCATATCAAAAGAGGCATTATGGGCAATTACCGGTCGGTCACCGGCAAAGGCAATAAATGCTCGCAAGGCCTCCTCTTCCGAAAGGGCAGAAGCAACGTCGGAATCCCGAATCCCGGTAAGCTCCGTGATTCTTTCGGGGATATGCATCCCGGGGTTGACAAAGGTGTTGAATACCTCTTTAACTTTCCCACCCGCAAAAATGCAGGCGCCAATCTCCGTAAGCCGTTCCGACTGGGCATTGAGGCCGGTCGTCTCCGTGTCAAAGGCAACGAATTCGGTATCCAGCGAAAGCTGGCTCCTGCCTGAAACGGCGCTGGAGCCGTCCATGTCGTTAACATAATATGCCTCAAGACCATAGATGATCTTAACTTTATGCTTCTTCCCGGCTTTCCACATATCCGGAAAAGCCTGTGCCACACCGTGATCCGTCACGGCAATGGCCGGCATACCCCAATAAGCAGCCCGCTCCACCACAGCGGCAGGATCCGTCAATGCATCAAGGTTGGAAAACCTCGTATGCAGATGAAGCTCCACACGCTTGACTTCAGCATCATCCCTACGAATCGTTTTCTTTCCCCGGACAATACACTTCGGGTCGAGCACCATATCATCGTCATACTTGGAATATGTTACATCTCCATAAACAGTGAGATGATCGCCGATGTTAATGGCCTCTATGATGCTCTGATCATCGGATTCACGGAGAAATTTGCTCACGCGAATGGAATTGGTGCGGTCGGTAATGTCAAAAGACAGGACTGCATTGCCGCGTTTTGCAAGCGTTCGGGAGGTGACATCTATAACATCCCCTTCCACGGCGACTTTGCCGGACTCCAGAGTGAGCGTGCTCATAGGGACCGGCTTCAGTTTCAGGGGGCGGCCCATTAGCACCTTTCCCGCAGGGGCAGAAGTTTTCGGCGGATTAGGGCCGGCCGAAGCAGACGGAGCCGGGGCAGGAGCCTCTGAACCCGCGGCAGAAACAGCATCCGGCACCGGCGCATCGGCCTGTATCGAACAGCCGGACAACGCGAATTCCGCTCTGATCCGAGCTTCCAGAATCCTGACATCTGACAACGAAGGCGCGGCAGCAAAATGCACACGCATGTTCAACATGCGTGCGTTTTCGTCTACCTGCGCATCGAGCAGGTATGCTTTATGCAACCCTCCCGCCATGGTGACTTTATCCGAGAAGAAGGGAAACATTGTCAGAAAGGGTGTATTGGCCAAAATCAAAACCTCCGCCGGAGAATAGGCATCCAAATGCGAAACTGCCTCTGCATTTATGGTAAGTTTTTTGCGTGAAATGCGGAATAATGGTTTGCCTATAAACTATTATTCCGCGCTGTCGTTTTCAATCATGTCCATAAGAACGTCGAGCAAGCGATCATACCGATACGTGCCGACGACTTCGCCTTTTTTGAAGATCAAACCTCTGTCCACACCGCCGGCAATACCATAGTCCGCCTCGCGGGCTTCACCGGGGCCGTTGACTACACAGCCCATCACGGCAACCGTGATTTCCCGGTCTATACCGGCAACACGCTTTTCCACCTCAGTGGCAAGCCCGATCAGATCGATCTCCGTGCGGCCGCACGTCGGGCAGGAGACGAACTTTACACCGCCTTTACGCAGCCCGGCGGCTTTCAGGATAGCAATGCCTGCCGTAACTTCTTTTACCGGATCCGCAGTCAGAGAGACACGGATGGTGTTGCCGATGCCCTCGCAGAGAAGCGTGCCGATCCCGACAGCCGACTGGATGGTGCCGTTATACTCGGTGCCTGTTTCCGTGACGCCGAGATGGAGCGGATAGTCAAACGTCTCCGCAGCAAGGCGGTAGCTTGCTATTGTCAGAGGAACGGATGACGTTTTGAGAGAGAGGCAGATATCCCCAAAATCAACTTTTTCCAGCATCTGAGCATGGCTGCGGGCACTCTCTACCATAGCTTCCGGGCAGGGATGGCCGTACTTCTCCAGAAGCTTTTTTTCGAGGCTTCCGGCATTTACTCCGATACGGATGGGGATGTTTCTCGCCCGGCAGGCATCCGCCACGGCTTTGACGTGCTCTTCGCCGCCGATGTTGCCCGGATTGATGCGGATTTTATCAATCCCCCGCTCAGCTGCCATCAGGGCGAGCTTATAATCAAAGTGAATATCGGCGACAAGAGGCATGTCGGTACCTTCGCGAATGGCAGAAAGCGCTTCCGCAGAGCTAATATCCGGCACAGCAAGGCGCACAATGTCACACCCGGCTGCCTGAAAGGCGCGGATCTGCTTCAGAGTTGCCTCCACATCCCAGGTTTTGGTGTTGCACATGCTCTGCACAGTAACCGGTACCTGCCCGCCGATTTTCAGGCCGCGGACAGCGATCTCCCTGGTCTGTTTTCTCTTCTCCACCATCTCCACCTTCTTCACCTCTTAACCTCTTACGAGCTTTACAATATCATTCAGAAGGACGAACCCCATCAGGCCGAGCAGCAGAATCATGCCCGCACCGTGGATATAGCCTTCGTATTTCGGATCCAGCTTTTTGTGCGTCAGCGATTCAATGACCCACGCAACGAGCAGGAAGAAAACCCGTCCGCCATCCAGAGCGGGAATCGGCAGCATATTCATCACGGCAAGGTTCACCGCGATAAAGGCGCCGAGATAAGCGATGTTGAAGGCTGCATCCGCAGCCGACTCGGCATTTTCACCGGTTTCCGCCATCATGTCCACAATACCGACCGGACCGGAAAGATCCGTCACTTTCGCTTCACCACTAAGAAGCTGCTTGAGGCTCATCCAGACAAGGCGGACAAATTCCATCGTCTGATCCCAGCTCGCCTGCAGATGGTTCGCAAAGGTCGGTTCCTTATAGTCATAGCCGAGACGGAAGCCGAAATATTTTTCCTCGCTGCCCTCATAGGCTAGCTTTTCCATCCGGAAGTCACGCAGAACGACTTTCTGCCCATCACGCACGAGCACAAAATCCTGCGGGGTATTTTCACGAAGAAACTGAGAAACATCTCCCGTGGAATAGATCCGGTGCCCGTCGATGCTGATGATCCAGTCTCCCGGAAGGAAAGCTTCTTCCGACTCGTAAGGGCAGCCGTCCATAAAGGAAGCGATTGCTGGGACAGCGTAACCGGACGCGCCGGAATAAAGGACAAATACAATCACAAACCCCAGAAGGAAGTTCATAAACGCCCCGGCTACCAGCACGAGAAGGCGCTTCCAGACTTTCTGGTTGACAAAAGCACGGGGATCTTCGGACTCGCCGTCTTCCCCCGTCATGGCGCAATATCCGCCGAAAGGGATACAGCGGAGAGAATACAGTGTTTCCCCTTTCTGTTTTTTGAAGATGGCAGGGCCCATCCCGATGGCAAACTCTTCCACCCGGATGCCGCAAAGCTTGGCTACCGCAAAGTGGCCGAACTCATGGATACCGACAAGAATACCAAAAAATAAAACCGCAATAATGATATAGACAATCATGCAAAATACTTCTTTACAAAATTTCTTGCTTCCAGATCTGCCGCGATGATTTCATCCAGATCATCGGTATACACCGCAGGAACCGCAGCTACGGCTGCCGCTGCCGCGTCATAGATCCTGTTGTAGCCGATTTCACCGCGCAGGAACATATGCACCGCCACCTCGTTGGCAGCACTCATCACGCAGGGAGCCGTTCCGCCGGTGCGGGCACAGGCCATGGCAAGGGCAAGGCAGGGCGTTTTTTCCAGATCAGGCGCCTCAAAAGTGAGCCCCTGTAGCTTCGTGAAATCCAGATGCTCAAACATGGACCTTTTCCGCTCGGGATAAGTCAGAGCGAGCTGGATGGGCAGACCCATATCCGGAACGCCGAGCTGGGCGATTACGGTGCCGTCGATGAGCTCTACCATAGAATGAATCACGCTCTGCGGATGGACAATGACCTGAATCTCATCCGGTGTGACAGAGAAGAGATGCATAGCCTCGATAAACTCCAGACCTTTGTTCATCATCGTGGCGCTGTCCACCGAGATTTTGGCACCCATATTCCAGTTCGGATGCCTGACTGCCTGCTGCGGTGTGATATCCTCCAACGCTTCCCTGGGCATCCCGCGGAAAGGCCCGCCGGAACCGGTGAGAAGGATTTTTTTCAATTCTCCCTTTTCCCTGCCCATCAGGCACTGGAAAATGGCGGAATGCTCACTGTCCACCGGGATGATTTCAGCACCTTCCTCTGCCGCGGTGCGCATGACAAGGCTGCCGGCACAGACAAGCGTCTCCTTATTGGCAAGGGCGATACGCTTCTTCGCATGGATGGCGGCAAGCGTCGGTTTGAGACCGACGGAACCGGAAACCGCCGTAACCACACAACGGCTCTCCGGGAGTACGGCTGCCTCGATCAACCCTTCCATACCGGAGACGACACGGATATCCAGATCCGCTACTGCCGTGCGGAACTGCTTTGCAGCATCCTCGTCGAAGACGGCGACAAGTTTCGGGTGAAGACGCCTGGTCTGTTCTTCGAGAAGATCGATTTTCCGATTCGCTGTGAGCGCGACCACCGGAATCCCGGTATGCTCCGCCACAGCGATGGTCTGTCTGCCGATGGAACCCGTACAGCCGAGCACAGAGATAGAATCAACCATTTTTTACGCCTCCAAACCGACGGTCTCTCCTGCTGAACTCCGCAATCGCTTTGTCCAACTCCTCTGGAGTGAAATCCGGCCAGAGGACATCGGTAAAATAAAACTCGCTGTAGGCACACTGCCACAGCAGAAAGTTGGAAATTCGCTTTTCCCCGCCCGGGCGAATTAACAGGTCGGGATCCGGGATCCCTGCGGAATAGAAATAGGAAGAAAAAGCGTCCTCGGTAAGGTCCGCCGGGGCTCTGCCTTCCGCAGCGTCAAGGGCATACCGCTTTGCAGCCTGCAGTATTTCCGCTCTGCCGCCGTAATTCAAGCATATATTTGCCTGAAAGCCCTCATAGCGGGACGAGATTTCGTTGGTCTCCTCAATTTCAGAACGAAGGGACGGAGAAAGGATCGAAACATCACCCAGAACCTTCATTTTGATGTGGTCCCGCTCCATGGTAGCAATCGCTTCCCGCAGATATCTGTCAAGTAATTTCATGATCGATTTGACTTCTTCTTCCGGCCGGGACCAGTTCTCCGTTGAAAACGCATAGACCGTGAGATAATTCACGCCGATGTTTTTGCAGTACGTCGCGATCCGGCGGAAAGTCTCCGCGCCGGCAGCATGGCCGGCCGTACGAGGCAGTCCGCGTTTTTTTGCCCAGCGGCCGTTTCCATCAAGGATAATTGCAATATGACGGGGGATGGTATATTTCCCCTCCCCCGTAATCTGTTCCGATACTGCCATTTAGATTTCTTTCAGCTCTTTCTCTTTGTTGCTCATAATCTTGTCGATTTCCTTGGTGAAATCGTCCGTGAGCTTCTGAATGTCCTTTTCAACATTCTTATAGTCATCTTCCGTGATTTCGGAAGCCTTCTGCTGCTTCTTAAATTTTTCAATCGCATCACGGCGGATGTTGCGGATAGCCACCTTGGCTTCTTCTCCGTATTTTCTCGTCTGCTTGACGAGATCCAGACGGCGCTCTTCCGTCAGCGGCGGGAATACAAGGCGAATCATTCTGCCGTCATTCTGCGGGTGAATACCCAGATCAGAGGTGAGAATCGCTTTCTCGATCCCCTTCAGGATGGAACCGTCCCACGGCTGAATCAGCAGGGAGCGGGCGTCCGGTGTGGCAATCGAAGCCACCTGGTTGATGGGGGTCGGAGAACCGTAATAATCTACCGTGATCTGGTCCAGCACGGCTGCATTAGCACGGCCGGCCCGGATGGTTGCGAACTGCGCTTCGAGCGCTTCGCAGGTCTTTTTCATTTTCTTCTCAAATTCCTGATACTCAGACATGGATGTTTCCTCCTGTTTATGAATGGTTTTTTTGATCACTTCGTTATTAGTGCACGGCAAGCTGCTCGCGAAACAAACATTTCCCTCGTTTTCAGTGCTCTGTCGCGAGCTAAAAGAGGGGGAATAATTCTATTTTAAACTGTCACAAGGGTGCCGAGCTTTTCTCCGTTGAGAACGCGGCAGATGTTTTCCGGATCGGCCAGGGCAAACACTACAGAGGGGATGTTGTTGTCCATTGCCATGGAAGTCGCCGTGCTGTCCATCACCTGCAGCCTGCGTTCCAAAACCTCACCGTAGGAGATTTCACTGAAGCGGATTGCAGAGGGATCCTTTCTCGGATCGGCAGAATAAACGGCGTCAATGTTTTTGGCAAGCAGAATCGCATCGGAATGCGTCTCCAGTGCACGAAGAACAACCGCAGTGTCCGTTGAAACGAACGGGAGGCCCGTTCCTCCGGCAAAGAGCACTACGTTGCCTTCTTCCAGAAGGCGGATGCTCTTCAGTGTGTCATATCGCTCGCCGACACCCTGGATATCCACAGAGGTCTGCACAGAAGCCGGAACACCGTTCTGGCGGAAGACATCCGCCACGGCAAGGCAATTCATACAGGTAGCCAGCATACCCATCCTGTCCGCACTGACACGCTCGACATGCCCGGCACCGTCCTTCACACCGCGCCAGAAATTCCCGCCGCCGATCACAATGCCGACCTGAACCCCTTCCGCCATGCACTTCTTTACTGCCTGAACAACGGATGTAACAAAATCAAAATCGTAACCGGTGTGCTTCCCTCCGGCGAGAGCTTCCCCGCTGATCTTCAAAACAACTCTTTTAAACTTCATTGTTCTTCACTCCTCAGGGTCATTATCATTAAAACCAAGTTATTTTACCATATGCTCCCGCTTTTAGCAATTAAGAAATCATGAATAAACCGGAAAGATGACAGGAATCCTTTCCGGGAGGCTTGCTTTTTTCCTGCCAAATCCTGTATAATGCAATCAGTTGAGAATGGAAGGTGACTGGATATGCTGCATTTTTTCCGACGTGAAAAGAAAAAGAATGATGCTCCCGCATTTTCCCTGACAGAATATGAACCGGTCATCCGCGCAAGCATCTGCACGGGGGAGCGTGTGGCCTGCATGCGAAACCTCGATACCGGAAAGCTGCATGAGGTGATGCTGATCCGGTCGGACGCGGATCTGGAAGAATTCTGTGAGACTTACGGCCTGCAAAAAAGTGCCGTCAAAACGATTTATTAAACGAAATACAAGGAGGAACATAGCATGGAACTGATCTGGAACGGACATTCCTGTTTTACCGTAAAAACGAAAGACGGAACAGTAGTCCTGGACCCCTTCGAAGACGGAAAGGTACCCGGTTACAAACCGCTCAGGCTGGAAGCAGACCTCGTGCTGTGCAGCCACGAACACGCTGATCACAACGCCCGCAAGTGCGTAACCCTCAGCGGAAAGCCCTGTAGAGTTGCAGTAGAAACGGTTGCCTCCTGGCACGACGATGTGCAAGGGGCAAAACGCGGACCAAACACTATCCATATTCTGGGTGCGGAAGGCATGCGGATTGCGCATCTCGGCGATCTCGGATGTGCGCTCGATGAGGCACAGGCAGAGGCTCTGAAAGGGCTTGATGCCCTGCTGATTCCTGTGGGCGGGTTTTATACCATCAGTGCAGAACGGGCATACGAAATCGTGCAACAGCTGCAGCCTCGTGTCGTCATTCCCATGCATTACAGGGACGCTACATACGGATATGACGTTCTTTCAACAAAGGAAGACTACCGGCGTCTCTGCAGCGATGCGGTGGATTACGACACCAATCGGTTGACTCTTACCGCAGATACACTGGCGCAGACAGCTTTCCTCCACCAGCCGTAAATCCCTCAAAACAGGTAAAGGCGTTGTCTCAAAACAGCAAAATAAGCTGAATTGAGGCAAC